>DATJGC010000259.1:0-5900 GCA_035495345.1 Chitinophagaceae bacterium
GCTTCTTTTTGGGCCCTCCCACCAGGCTTGCTTTTTTCATCAGCAAAGCTCCTTCAAAGGCAGTTTTATCTTTTACAGCGGCCAGCTTTAACAGGTCTAGCTGCTCGTCAATGGCGGCGGCATCTGTGCCTGCCATTGCCTGGTAAAAGTTGTTTTTAGTGAAACTGTTTTGCACGTTCTGTGCAAAAAGCAATGTGCTGGCAAATACACACAAAATCAACAGGTAAGTCACCTTCCAACAGCTCATGGCGTATTTTTGAAGTTTCAAATATAAAGAATAAACAGAAGGAGCAAAATCATGTTTAACAATACCTTGGGCGCTGCCTTTCAGAATTTTTCTGCACCGCTGTAAAATGAAAAACCGCCTCCTGGGAGGCGGTCATCATAAAAAGGTATCCGGCTTCAATGGAACCTTTTCAATACCGAAGATTAATCAACCTCATCAAACTTATGTCCATTCTAAATTTGATGCTTAAAGCTCTTCAATTGAACGGTAAATGCATGATTTTTTCGGGCATGGGCCGCTTTGGTTCGACCAATCAGCGTTTTTGCCCGATGGCCCTTGCGGCATCTCCCTCAATGTCCGGATTGGAACTGGCAAAGGCTCGATAAACGGCCGAAAGCGGGCCGCAAAAAATAAAACCGCCCGGGGGGCGGCTTGTATTTTTAAAGGAAACCCTTGCGGGCCTTATTTTGACGGTAGATGTGCAACCTCTGCAAAATCAATGTCCAGTTTGACTTTGCTGCAACAAATATCCGCCGCAAAATACGTTTGTTGTAATGGATTCGGGTAAAGCGTCATTATTTTGGCTGAATGACCTTTTTTGGCGGATAAACCGTTTTGGGCAAAAAAAAGCTGCCGTGGTCAACGGCAGCTGTATTGTCTAAAAAGAACTTATTAATTCAGGTATTTTGTTACGGCATCAGTGAGTTCCTGGCCTTTTACGCGGTTGTCGATAACGGTTATCAGCTTACCATTTTCATCAATCAGGAACTTGGTAAAATTCCATTTGATGGGATCTTTTACGCCCATTTTATCGGCTTCTTCTACCAGGTATTTAAACAGCGGGTCTATATCATCTCCTTTTACAGATACTTTGCCAGACATAGGGAAGGTAACGCCGTAATTCTTTTTGCAGAACTCCTGTATTTCTTTGTTGCTGCCGGGCTCCTGCTCATGAAAATTATTGGCCGGAAAACCAATTACTACCAGCTTGTCTTTATGGGCTTCGTATAATTTCTCCAGGGTCTCATACTGCGGCGTATTACCACATTTAGAAGCCGTATTCACAATCAACACCTTTTTGCCCTTGTATTTTGAAAGGTCGATGGATTTGCCGTCCAGCCCGGTTACTTTAAAATCGTAGATACTGGTAAACGCAGCAAAGCTGAGTGCCAAAAGCGCAATACGTAACATGGTAATTTGGTTTAATTGTTTTGAATATGAAAGCAACAACAAATTTGATGCAAATAATGTTGGCCTGCAAACTTAGATTTTTTTACCTGTTGCGTTGCGCCGGGGGTTATTGCCGTTCGTAGGCGCCAAGGTCTGGCAAGCCCACGGGCCTTGGTTTGCCATCCAGGTCTGTCAGCAAACCGCTGGCAATGCCCGCGTTAAGGGCGGGTGAGCCATCCTTCAACCGGAAATTGTAGATATTCTTTGTAACGTTAATACTGTCGAACAACGGCGGCTGGTTGGCAATGACATTGGCAATGGTACTGTTTTGCGGCGCTGTCTTCAGCTTCCAGAGGCAATTGGTAAAGTTGATGCTGTAACTGCCCGTTCCCTGTTTGGCGGTAACCACTTCATTCTCCGCCGTTCCGTTTTCTGCCCAGATAATACAATTGGTGAAGGCGGCATTCAGGTTAGCGGTAAAAATGCTGCTGCCAGACTGAACATAATCACTGATAAATAATACCGGGTCTTTGTGTGTAATATAATTGTTGCTGATACTGGCCAGTGTGCAGTGCAGCAACTGGTAATTGCCACCATATACCAATTGTACATTTTTGCCGCAATTGCTAAACAGACAGTTACTGGCTTGTACCGAGCTGCCGATACCATAAAGACCTACATCATAAATATTGTCAACAATGCATTGTTCAAGGGTAAGTTTTGGATTTGCGTTTACAGATGGCTGTTGTACTACCAGCCCCTGGTAGGCATTGCGTACCACGGCATACTGAAAGCGGTTGTTGTTACTACTGCCCCTGAAATAGATGCCGGGCCAGGCCGCGGGGTATTCATTGTAGGGATAGTCTAGCCGATCGCCCGAAAAATACACACGGTCTTCTTCATTTTTTTCTCCATTTACAGCCAGTGAACCATCTACCAGCAGTGGCGCGTCTGCATGCAGGTAAACCCTGCATCCTTTTTCAATGCTGAGTGAAGCGTTGGTATCTATTTGCAAGCCGCCGAGAATCACATACGGCAGATCATTCACCCATACATTGTTCCCGGTTAGTTTTTTATTGCGAAGAAAATGCGCGTTTTGGCCCCAGGCTTCCAGCCGCATGTAATTTTTATTGCCATTGCTTTCTACCAGTATACTATCACGGTAAATAAACGGTCTGGATGCCTGTGATGCCGGAACCACAACGGTAACAAAAACAAACAGGCTGTCGTTGGCATCCAGTTCTATATTGCTGACCGCCGGACCCGGTGTACCGTCTACATTTATTTTAAAGGCCGAGGCAATGCCACCCTGTAAGGCTATATTGCTGATGCGCAAGCGCTGGTTATTGGCATTGGTAATTTTAAATTGCTGTGTTACTGAACCTGCACTGGTGAAGACGGTATCAAAATGCAGCGAATCCTGGCTCAACGTCAGCTTTGCATCTGCGCTGCTGGTAAACCTGTCTTTTTTACAAGCGATGCCAAGTATTAGTAAGGAGAAGAAAATATAGTAAAGCGTTCTTTTCATGTGTTGTGTCTGTATAGCGCTGTTGATAAACGCTGAATTGTATTAAACAGTATATGCCAGCGCGGCAATACTTAGTTGAACGCCCTCTACTTTTAACAAGGCCTGCCCGCAGGCTTCCAGTGTGGCGCCGGTGGTAATAACATCATCTACCAGCAGCACATGTTTGCCAGCCAGCGCTGCCGGATCAAGTACCGAGAACCTGCCTTCCATATTTTTCCATCTTTGTATGCGGTTCTTTTGCGTTTGTGTATCTGTTGCGGAAAGGCGGGTAAGCACATCTTCCAGCACGGGCAGCGAAAGTACGCTGGCCATACCATTGCAGAGTAATGCCGACTGGTTATAACCGCGTTTGCGTAGGCGACTGGCAAACAAAGGCAGGGGAAGAAGCAGGTCGATGCCCGCGAAGCGGTCAGATTGCTGCAGGCTGGCGCCCATTAATTTACCAAGAAAATGACCGAGCTCCTGGTGGCCCTTGTATTTAAGTTGGTGCAGCAACTGCTGAATCAGTGAGCCGGTAGTAAAATGACACAAGGCCGTGGCGGAGTGAATGGCTGTTCTTCCCCAAAAATCTTTCTCTACGGGGTTGCCGGCATGCAGGTGAAAATTAGTAAGCGGTAATTCCTTTATACAGCTGATGCAAAGCGGCGCGGCGGTGCCTACGGCATCTGTTCCGCAACCTGCGCACAATGCAGGAAAAAACAGGTGCGTAAAATCTTGCCAGGTGTTTGTCAGTTGCAGCATATCAGATCAAAATAAAAGTGTGTACACTTCTTCTACCTTGCCAACGGTCACAATATCAATATTGAATTTCTGTTTGGAGAGGTTTTTCTGATTGTATTTAGATACGATGATTTTATCAAAGCCCAGTTTCTCAGCCTCTGCAATCCGTTGCTCAATTCTGTTAACAGCTCTTATTTCTCCGCTAAGACCAACTTCACCGGCAAAGCAAATATTCATGGGAACGTTGGTATCATCATAAGAAGAAAGCAATGCACAGAGCACCGCCAGCTCAATAGAGGGGTCTTCAATTTTAAAACCACCGGCGATATTGAGAAAAACATCTTTTACGCCAAAATGAAAACCACCGCGTTTTTCTAATACGGCCAGCAACAGTTGCAGCCTCCGAAGATCAAACCCGCTAACAGTACGTTGTGGTGTACCGTAAACAGATTGTGTTACCAGCGCCTGCACTTCTATTAATAACGGCCGCATGCCTTCAATGGCCGCAGCAATGGCAATACCACTGAGCTGATCTTCTTTTTGGGTGATAAGAATCTCACTGGGATTGATAACGCCGCGCATACCATCGCCGCTCATTTCATAAATGCCTAATTCTGCCGTGCCACCAAACCTGTTCTTCAGTGTTCTTAAGATACGGTAAGCATAATGGTGATCACCTTCAAACTGCAGAACGGTGTCTACCATATGTTCAAGGATTTTTGGGCCCGCAATATTTCCATCTTTGGTGATATGCCCTATCAGGAATACAGGCGTATGGGTTTCCTTGGCAAAACGTTGCAGTTCTGCAGCGCTCTCACGTATCTGTGAGATGCTGCCGGGCGATGACTCAATGTAGGGCGTCTGCAGTGTTTGTACAGAATCTACAATGACCAGCTGTGGCTTTAGTTTTTTTATCTCCTGGAAGATGGTCTGTGTGTTGGTCTCTGTTAGCAGGTAAAAATTATCGTTCTTAATGCCGAGCCTGTCTGCCCGCATTTTTATCTGCTGCGCGCTCTCTTCGCCGCTGATGTATAATGTTACGATGTCTTTCAATTGAAGACCCACCTGCAGAAAAAGGGTGGATTTACCAATGCCGGGCTCACCCGCTACCAATACAATACTGCCGGGAACAATGCCACCGCCCAATACACGGTTGAGCTCTGTGTCTGCTGTAGCAATTCTTTTTTCTTCACTGCTTTTTATACTGCTGAGCAGCGTGGTACGTTCTGTTTTCTCTCCATTGTATTCTTGCCAGTTGTTTGCAGCGTTCTTTGTGTTCTCTTTTTGAATCAGCTCTTCTGCAAATGTGTTCCATTCATTGCACGAGGGACATTTACCCAGCCATTTTGCACTTTCGTAACCACAATTCTGACAGAAGAATGCAGTTTTCACTTTACTCATGCAATAAAGATAAGATGCGGTTACAACAGATGAACGGCGTGCATCAAACAAAACTGTTTGCAAAAAGTACAATGCTTACTTACGATGTCAGGCTGGTGAAATAGAAAGTGACGTGCGCGCAAACAAAAAAATGAGTGCAAGTAAAGTGAAAAGCTATGTGCAAAAACATTGAAGATGATCAACAACGCCGCAACGGAGAAGAAGAATAAAAACAGTGCCGACTGAAAAGTAAAAGGGCCAGTATCACTACCGGCCCTTTACTTACTAACCCATTAAATTCTTGCACTAAATTACAAATATGCACCACACTACAAAATTATTTTTTGAAGCTGTGAATAACTTTTCGGTTGTGCATTGAAGCACTCTTTTTTTGAACCCAAGCTTATAATACAATAATAGTCAAATACTTATACAGCTTCTTTTGGCAAGCGTCTAACAGGGGTCAGGCTGTACTTCACATACACAACTGGCTGAAAATGTGATTGCTGATAGTACTTACAGAATAATAAAAATAATGGCTTTAAACAAAAATGAACCGTTGTCACGCAGTAATTGAATTCGATTAAACTTATCCAGTCCCATCAAATTAAGATTATATATATATGAAATTTTGCAGCCAAAAACCCTAATTTTATGTCAAAGTTTAGACAGAGATGATATATTTAAAATAATTTAATGCATATAAGGGCTTTTTACTGGCTTTTAATTAAACCTAATGTTACCTCTTTTTTGCCTCGATTTGCCTGCCAAACGGTTCATAACTCTATTTTTCCGTTAATCAATATTAACTTAACTTTAAGTACTTCTTAACCAAATCAAAACAACATGAGAAAACTGCTAAGCTGCTTAGTGGGA
>DATJGC010000260.1:0-4092 GCA_035495345.1 Chitinophagaceae bacterium
AGTTTCAAGGTATTAGGATTAGTATGGCTAAAATAGGCTGTGAAACTTTAGCGCACAACCAATTACAGGTTAAAAGACTGATTTATATGTAATTACCTAGCAAGTTCCGTCCTCACCATGTAGGTATTGGAAAAAATACCCGGACTGGAATAATTGTTGCTCTTAGAGGCAAGTTAGAGAGGGTGGGGGAGGTTAATTAACCTGCCCACAAGCACTGAAGCCTGGCATGCAAAAACGAGAAGAACCATTCGGCAGGGTTCCGTCATTGTCACCGGCTGGAAAATGTTGAGCGCACCCGGTTGGCAATCATACAGTTGATGTTGGTTTTATAAATGCCGGTCCTGCAAAGGTTCCGGCCAGATAACAGGAAACAGGAGATTATATATAGTTATTTGTTTCTTTAAAAAACGCTGATAAGTAGCAAATGACTCTTTGCTACATTACTTTTGGCGCTTGTAAGCTGCAATATTCCTTGAACCTAAACCCCCGCGATTCCCACCATGGTGATTTAATAGTACAATATTGAAAACAAAATGTTAGGAAGGAAGCGCACATGGCGGGGCAAAGCAGCAATAGTAGCCGCCATCATTTTCACCCTTTTTATAAGTATTTATTACCTGCGGCTTGGTCCGCCCAATAAGAGCACGTACATAGGTGAGCGAAGGGTAGCTGTAAAAAAGGAACAAGGCCGTTACCTTCTTTACAAAGAAGGGAAGCCCTTCGAGATAAGAGGCGGTGCAGGTTATAAATTCACCGATGAATTGCTGCGTTGTGGTGGTAATACCCTGATTTGCTGGGATACTGCAAAGCTGGCTGCTGTATTGGAGGATGCCTCGCAACATCAGCTCATGGTCATCATTGGTATCGACGTGCCGGGTGTTCAATATTTCGACGGCTATCATAATACACCCAAAGTAGATTCACTGTTTGCCGCTACCACGGCGCTGATCAGCAGGTACAAAGACCACCCTGCTTTACTGGCCTGGTGCCTGGGCAATGAACTGAAGTTTCCTAATTCAATAAGTTATGATCCGTTTTATGTTGCTTACAATAAGCTGCTGGCCATGATACATGCCAATGATCCGCATCACCCTGTTTGTACCACCGTTATCAATGTATCCAAGAATAATATTGTAAACATCCGTTGGCGGGTACCGGCCATTGATTTTATTGGGTTGAATATTTATAACAGCATCCGAACATTGGATACCGATCTTTCTTTCCTGAAAGTTTTCTGGAACGGCCCCTACTTTGTTTCAGAATGGGCGCCAAGAGGCGGCTGGGAATCCAATACCACCAGCTGGAAGGCACCCATTGAAAAAAACAGCACCGATAAAGCGCAGGACTACTATGATTTTTACACAAGGCATATGCCCCTGCAAGATCCCCGCTTTTTAGGTTCGCTGGTATTTTATTGGGGCAGCCGGCAGGAATACACCCCCACTTTCTACAGCATATTCAGCGAGAATGGCACACCTACGGAGATCATGGAGACCATGAAAGATTGCTGGTCGGGCAATAAGACCCAACACGTCTCGCCGCAATTAGTTGATATGAATATCGATCAGCAATTGCATCCGCAGGACAATATCATGCTGAATGCAGGTTCTGCGCACAGTGCTGCCATACAGGTTAAAACAACTGCAGCGGATAGCCTGAGCTACCATTGGGAATTACTGAAAGAAGACTGGTCGTCATGGGGTAAAGTATGGGTGCATTTTAAAAAGCCCATGCCGGAGCCGCAGGCATTTATCAATGATTCGCTGTCCGCTGTAACTTTCCGCGTGCCAGCAAAAGAAGGCCCTTATCGTTTATTTGTTACCGTATCTAATGCCAGGGGATTTTGTGCCAATGCCAATATCCCTTTCTACGTCATTCAATAATGGAAGATAAAATTATCACCACCGCTGCGCCAACTGCCTCAGAGAGAAAATCACTGCGGCTGATGATCTTTATTGGTGTATTTGCGGTGGGCTTTTTTCTTTACAGCATGCTGCAGCGGAGCAATATCAGCTACTTCCCGTTGTATGTATTGCTGATGATAACACTGTTCTACTATGTGTTTAAATTTCTCCATGAGTGGTATCATTATTTTTCTATCTCTTATCATCCACCACCCGCCGCCACCCGAAGCTATACGGTAGATATCTTCACCACCTTTTGCGCCGGTGAACCTTTTGACATGCTGGAGGAAACACTCACCGCCATGCAAAAGATACGCTACCCGCATACTTCCTGGTGTTGTGATGAGGCAGATGACCCACAGGTAAAAGCACTCTGCGCGCGGCTGGGCGTACAACATGTTACAAGAACAATAAAAAAAGATGCAAAGGCCGGTAATATCAATAATGCCCTGCAATACGCCACCGGCGAAATTTGCCTGGTGCTTGACCCGGACCATGTGCCCGTGCCCGGCATTATTGATGAAATTATTGGGTATTTTGAAGACCCCGGCATTGGCTTCGTTCAGATTGTACAAGCCTATTATAACCAGACAGAGACCATGGTGGCCAAGGGTGCCGCCCAACAAACCTACCAGTTCTATGGGCCGGTAATGATGACCATGAATACGTATGGCACCGCACAGGCCATTGGGGCCAACTGCACTTTCAGGAGAGCGGCACTTGATTCCATTGGCGGACATGCCAGCGGGTTGGCAGAAGACATGCACACTGCTATGCAGATGCATGCAAAAGGCTGGCGGTCGGTGTATCATCCTGCTATTCTTACACGCGGACTGGTACCGGCTACCATGTCTTCTTACTATAAACAACAATTAAAATGGAGCCGTGGTACCTGGGAATTATTTCTGATGGTCTTCCCAAAATTGTTTTCAAAATTTACCTGGCGCCAACGGCTGCATTATTTTACACTGCCTTTTCATTACTTAAGCGGCCTGATATTTTTGATCAATTTTCTGATACCGGTGGTATCCTTGTGCACTGGTTATATTCCGCTGCAAATGGATATCCTTAGCTTTATGCTGGCGGCCTTTCCGTTGTTTTGCATGGGCATGTTTATCAGGCACTATGTGCAGAAATGGGTGGCAGAAGAAACCGAGCGGGGTTTTCACGTGGTAGGGGGTATACTGCAGATTGGTACCTGGTGGATACATAGCGTTGGCCTGGTGTATACCTTGTTTCGAAAAAAAGTACCCTATATACCTACACCCAAAAATGATCATGATTCGCTGCCGCTTCGTTTAAGTATGCCCAATATCCTGGTGGCACTAATTTCTTTTGCTGCTATTGTATATGGCTTTTGGCACGACTATACTCCTTATACCGTCTTCATGGCCGTGCTGGCCTTCATGCAGATTGTTTTCATGGTCTTTATTTTTTCTATCTCCGGCTATGTCAGGGAAAACAGCAAACTAAACCATATTGCCACCAAAATAAAAGAGAAGAACGGACTCATCATCCGGACACACGGGTTTGTCAGAAAATACTCAGTGCCACTGTCCATTGCCGTTATAATATTTTTTGTATTTGGTTACATAGAGAAACAACGGCTTCCCGCTTACCTGCCCAAACCGCTGCCGCAGCTACAGGTATTTTACAGGGGCAACTCTATTGGCGGCGAAGAGCCCGCTACAGAAGCTGCCACCCGGTTGCTGCCGGCAATGCTCCGTAATGATATTTCCATTGTATCAATGATGGTAGCGCATAACGCTGATGGAAGCAGCCTGCCGGATACTGCGGCCATAAAAAAGATAAGCGCCAGCGGCGCATTGCCGCTGCTGCAATGGTCTATCAGCGCCAATCCTGCTAGGCAAGGTGATACTGCCACGCTGCAGGCCATTGCTGCTGGCCAGTTTGATAGCAGCATCTATAAACTTGCCCGCCACCTCGCAGATCTGCAGCAACCCATTTTTTTTCAGCCCATGATACCTGTGCCGTTGAGTGATAGTGATGTTGCCGTAACGCAGCGCACGCGTACGCAATACCTTCAGGCATGGCAGCAACTGCACAGCCTGTTTGCGGCTGCCGGGGCAAACCAGGTGATATGGGTATGGTCCATCCCCCCCACTGACAGCATAGCGCAATACTTTCCGGGGAGCGCCATGGCAGACTGGGCCGCCGTACAGTTTAC
>DATJGC010000261.1:0-4992 GCA_035495345.1 Chitinophagaceae bacterium
AACCAAACCTTCTTCGCATCATCCCAATTACCATTGTAGTTGATAAATAATTCTTCGCCGGCGGCGATATTGCGCATGGTGGTGATGCTGATGGTTTGCGCATCAAAATCCATTTCATACTCGCAATTGGAAGCATAGGAATGATTGTACATGGGTACATAGCCCAGTGCCATACAACATTCGCCGGTATCATCGCCCCACTCAAAAATATAATCGTGCAGGAGGGTTTCATCCAGCTTCTGGCGATCGGCCGCATGCATCACAATCACCGGTGCCACCTCAATAATGGTATTGGCGGGTAAATCTATGTTGCTGAAAACACCACGACCCATGCTGGCAGTAGGGGCTATATAAAGTGATGGGAGTATCATTTTTGTGTAAATGGGTTGTACACCCGCTTGAGGCAACAAATTAACTGATCAATTTGCAATTAACAATTGACCGTTTACATGCAAGAAACGGTAAATTTGGGCATGAGCCTAGAGTTAGATGAGTCTTCGATGGAGGAGCAGTTTCTGGAGCTGGTGCAGAGTGACGATGTGTTGCGCGTTAAAGAATTCCTGAACCACCAGAACATCAGTGATGTAGCAGAACTGATTAGCAAGTACCCTGATTATGAGAGCCAGATAGTGGCCAATATGAGCATGCACCGCGCCGCCAAGGTGTTTAAGATCCTTGACCTGCCCACCCAGAAGAATATCATTCATGAACTTCCCCCGCTTAAAACAGCCGAGCTGCTGAATGAACTGCCCGCAGATGACCGCACCGCCTTCCTGGAAGAGCTGCCCAGCGAAGTGGTAAAAGAGCTGATAAAAACACTGGACCCCGAAGAAAGAAAAGTGACGCTGGCACTCCTGGGCTACCCGGAAAGCAGCGTGGGCCGGCTGATGACGCCGGATTATATTGCCGTGCCGCTGGAGTGGACCGTGCAGCAGGTGCTGCAGCAGATACGCGAAGTGGGTAAAAACAGCGAAACCATTGATGTTATTTACGTGGTAGATGAGAAAGGCGTATTCATAGATGATGTCCGCATCCGCGAAATCATTCTTGCCAGCCCGGATAAGAAGGTAAGTGAGATTATTGATCACCGTTATATCACCCTCAATGTAAATGACGACCAGGAAGTGGCCAGTCAGACCTTCAAAATGAATAACCGCGTGGCCCTGCCCGTGGTAGACAATAATAATGTGCTGCTGGGCATTGTTACCATTGACGACATTCTATGGGTTACCAGTGAAGAATTCAGTGAAGACATGCAAAAAATGGGTGGTACCGAAGCCCTGGAAGAACCCTATTTGGAGATACCGCTGTTGATGCTCTTTAAAAAAAGAATTGTCTGGCTGGTGGTGCTTTTTCTGGGGGAGCTGCTCACCGCCACCGCTATGAAATATTTTGAAGGCGAAATTGCGAAGGCTACGGTGCTGGTATTGTTTATTCCATTAATTATATCCAGCGGGGGCAATAGCGGCTCACAGGCTTCCACGCTGATTATCCAGGCCATGGCCGTGGGCGAAATAACCTTGAAAGACTGGTGGCGGGTGATGCGCCGCGAAATATTATCCGGCCTTATGCTGGGCAGCGTACTGGGTGCCATTGGTTTTTTACGCATCGTCACCTGGTCGCAATTATTTCCCCTGGTATATGGGCCGCATTATCTTCCGGTAGCCTATGCCGTGGGTATTTCGTTGATGGGCGTGGTACTTTGGGGCACGCTCAGCGGATCCATGCTGCCACTGATTTTGAAAAGACTGGGGGCAGACCCCGCCGTTTCTTCTGCACCGTTTGTGGCCACACTGGTAGACGTTACCGGTTTGATCATCTATTTTTCCGTGGCCTTTGCTATCTTAACGGGCATCATCCTCTAAAAAATGCTAACCAGTGATCTATAGTATTGTTACAAGTATGAGAAAGTCTACCTGCTGTATTGTTCTTTTGATGGCTGTTGCGCACTTATCGATGGCGCAGTCTTCCGCGCTTACCGTAGAGAAAATTATGCGAGACCCTAAATGGATCGGCACATCTCCCTCCAACCTGCAATGGAGCTTCGACGGCAGGCAACTGTATTTTAACTGGAACCCCGAAAAGGCGCAGACAGATTCACTGTATTTTATTACGCGTGATAACCTGGTACCGCAAAAAGCGAGTTACCAGCAGCGGCAAAACCTGCTCAGGAGCAGGGATATAACGTACAACAGTACCCGCAGCAGCTATGTGTATGATAAGGACGGGGATATTTTCCTGGCGGATGTTAAAACAGGGAAGGAGCGAAGGATTACGCAAACCATGGACGTGGAAAGTGATCCCTTGTTTTCATTCAACGATACAAAAGTAGTGTACACGCTCAACCAGAACCTGTATGCATGGGATATTGCCAGCGGACTGGTAACGCAGCTTACCAATTTTCAGCGCGGTAACCCGCCGCCCAAAGACGCGCGCAAAGACAACCTGAACACGCAGGAAAAATGGCTGAAAGAAGACCAGCTGAAAACATTTGATGTGCTGCGCAGTCGCAAACAAAAGCGCGATAATACAGATTCCATGGCCAGCGCCATTCCCAAAAGAAAAACACTGCGCACCATTTACCTGGAAGACAAAAGTCTTTTTGGCACCACGGTTAGCCCCGATGGAAGATTCATCACCTATCGTTTATATAAGGCGAGCCAGGGAAAAACCACTATTGTGCCTAACTACGTTACCGAATCGGGTTTTACGGAAGATATTCCTGGTCGTACCAAAGTAGGCAACGTACAAGGCACACAGGAGCTTTTTGTATTTGATACAGAGAAAGACAGCCTTCTTCCGGTGAAGCTCAACGGACTGGCGGGCATTCGTGATCTGCCAGAATACCTGCATGATTATCCAGCCCTGTACCAAAAGAAACAAAAAGATTCTGCTAACCGCGCGGTGGATTTTTTAAACCCTTTGTGGTCAGAGAAGGGAACGCATGTGATGCTGGATCTGCGTGCACAGGATAATAAAGACCGTTGGATTTGCCTGCTCAACCCGGCTACCGGAAAGATAAGCTTGCTGGATCGGCAGCATGATAGCGCCTGGATAGGCGGACCGGGCATTGGCGGGGGCTTTGGTGGTGCCAACGCAGGCTGGATAGATGAGAACACCTGCTGGTTTGAATCTGAGGCTACCGGTTATGCGCACCTGTACAGCCTCAACGTAATCACCGGTGTAAAAAAAGCCTTGACCACAGGCCAGTTTGAAGTGCAACAGGCCGAGTTATCAAAAGATAAAAAATTCTTTTTCATTAGCACCAATGAAGTGCACCCGGGTGAGCAGCAGTTCTACCGTTTACCCATTACCGGCGGAAAGCCTGAACGTATTACGGGCATGACAGGTGCCAACCTGGTAAGTCTCTCGCCGGATGAAAAGCAGGTAGCCTATTTATATTCTTACAGCAACAAACCCTGGGAGCTGTATCTGCAGGAAAACAAACCAGGTGCAAAACCGCAACAGATCACACAGCTGGCCGCCAGTGATGAGTTTAAAGCCTATGCCTGGAAAGATCCGCAGGTGCTTACCATTACCGCGCGAGACGGTGCACCTGTTTATGCGCGCCTGTATAAGCCCAGCACACCCGTTGCTTCAAGACCCGCGGTTATATTTGTGCATGGTGCCGGCTACTTGCAGAATGCGCACAAGTGGTGGAGCAGTTATTTCAGGGAGTACATGTTTAATAATATGCTGGCCGATAAAGGCTACACGGTGCTGGATATAGATTATCGTGGCAGTGCGGGTTATGGTAGAAACTGGCGTACAGGTATCTATCGTTTTATGGGTGGTAAGGATCTTACAGACCAGGTAGATGCGGCCAAATACCTGGTAGACTCACTGGGCGTAGATGCAAAACATATCGGTTTATACGGGGGCTCTTATGGAGGCTTTATTACCCTGATGGCCTTGTTTACCACGCCGGATGTTTTTGCCGCCGGTGCTGCTTTAAGACCGGTGACCGACTGGGCACAGTACAACCACGGCTATACCTCTAATATTCTAAACGAGCCTTTTACCGACAGCCTTGCTTACCGCAGGAGTTCACCGCTTTATTACGCCAATGGTTTAAAGGGCCACCTCCTGATCTGCCACGGTATAGTAGATACCAATGTAAATTTCCAGGATGCCGTAAAATTATCACAACGCCTGATAGAATTGCGAAAAGACAATTGGGACATCATTGGTTACCCAATGGAAGACCATGGGTTTGTAGAACCCAGCAGCTGGACAGACGAGTACAAACGGATCTTCAAACTCTTTGAAACCAACCTTAAATAGGCGCCTTCGGCAAAGCAAGTACTAAGCAAATACCGATCTGGTAATGGTAGTTATGCGTTACCGGTAGTTGGCGTTTACCAGGACTTTACAGCTGCTGTAAAGGGTGATGGCATGCGTGATCAGCTTTTCCTGAACGCCCATTTCCACATTTCTTTCCAGGTAGCTTTTTTACCATAGAGCAAGATACCGGTGCGGTATATCTTGGCGCTGATCCAGGTGGTGGTTAAGAAACCCAGTACCAGCAACAGCATGCTCAGTCCCAGTTGCCAGTAGGGCACGGTGCCCGGCACACCAAACGGAATACGGGCCATCATAACAATGGGCGAGAAGAATGGGATGATGCTGCTCCAGGTAGCCAGTGAACTATCAGGGTGAGTAATGGCGTTTATCATTATCACAATGGCCAGTATAATGGGCATGGTGATGGGGAACATCAGGCTTTGCGCATCCTGCGGGTCTTCATTTACCGAGCTGCCCACTGCCGCAAAAAGTGCTGCGTAAAACAGGTAGCCAAAAAGGAAATAAAAGATAAAGCATCCTACCACCAGCAACCAGTTAACGGAAGATAATTCATTGGAAGCGCGGGCCAGGCCCAATAACGCTTCGTTGCCCTGCATATTCATTTGTCCGCCTGGTATGCTCTTATTAGCTTCATTTACCTGCACCAGCAATTCGTGCGGTATCAGGGCACCGATAATACTTGAAAAA
>DATJGC010000262.1:0-7391 GCA_035495345.1 Chitinophagaceae bacterium
AAGATCAATTGCAGTGCAGGCGCAAGATCCAACATATAATCGCCATTATTCAGCCCCTTCATACCAATGGTTTCAAGATAAATATTCAGGTTGGTCTGCCCATAATTTTCATACTGTACCGGCAGTAGCAGGTAACCGGCAGAAAGAGAGTAAGACAAAGCCGTAACAGACTGGTTCATCAGCTCCACGTGCTGGTAACGGTTGGCAAATACCTGCAGCAGACTTGCTGTGCCGGAAACAGCAAGTTTATTTACCAGCTGTGTGGCAATGATGCCGGCCTGTATACCGCTGTTGTCTCCATCCAGGTTAATATCATCGTACGTAAACGGGCTGCGTGAATAGGCCGCTTCGGCAAAAACCGCCATCCTGAAATGCCGGTGTACTTCATCGTTAGAATAAAAGCGGTACTTGGCATAAGTCTTTACAGATTCCCAGCGTTGCTGAGATGTGTAAAAATCTGAGAACGTACTGCTGACGTGCAGCATCCAATTTTTATTTACACCAAACATCAGTTCAGGCATAAAACGCTGCCTGAAGGGTTCATGGTGCATGGCCGATGGCACACGGTAAGTTAGCTTGGCAGACAATGAATGCGCCGGCATATTAGACGCCGGTTCTGAAAACACGTACAGCTCCTGCGCCTCCAGCATGCCCGTCAGTAACAAGGTCAGCAGACAAAACGGTATTTTCTTCATCACAGTTTTTATAAAAGCATACGCCAGCCAATGGTCCTTAAACCATGCATCATCAAGTGGCCGGTCAATATTGGTTATTGTTAAATGAAATTATCGCAGCAAACCCTGGATGGCTTTTTCAAGTCGTTTGCCATCAAGATCACGGGCAACAATTTTACCCTGCTTATCTAACAGGTAGCTGGTGGGTATCATATCTATCTTCCACTCATTTGCAACAGGGGCTTCCCATCCGCCTTTTTCATTTACCTGCAGCCAGTTTATTTTATCGGCGGCTATTGCTGCCTTCCAGTCACTGGCATCGTCATCAAGACTGATGCTGTAAATTTCAAAACCTTTCGGATGCAGGGCAGGATAAATGCTCACCAGGTGTTTATTAGCCCGGCGACAGGGGCCGCACCAGCTCGCCCAAAAATCTATCAACACAACCTTGCCTTTAAGCGATGAAAGACTTACCGCATTGCCATTTACATCTTTTAAGGTGATCTCCGGTGCCTGCTGGCCAACTTTGGGTTGTGCGGTAGCTGTAAAAGACGCAACAATAGCAAGAAGAATAAGAAGCTGTTTCATGAAGTGATTTTAAAACGTCAATGCCTTTCGGCACTGACGTTGTGGAGTATAATTTAAATGGTTACATGATAAATACGTGTGCCTGCGCTCAGCCCGGCCTTTTCGCAGCATCCACCGGCCTGCCCTGTCTTTATACATTGCATGGCCGTAGCCGCGGTATATTTTTTAAAGGCATTGGGACTGAGAAAATTTTTGTCAACCACCGTCAGGCTTTTTTCACCATTCAATACCTGGTCCTGCACATTCAGAAAATGATATTCTTTGCCCGCAATCGCAATATGATCATCATTCTTTATGGCGGTATTGTTAAAGGTGCCGGTAATTACAAACTTGGCTACAAAGAAGCCGGCATCTTCCACTGCTTTTTTTATGCCGTCAATATCCGGTTGCTGGCCTTGTTTAAAGGTAACCGTAAAGGCACTGTTGCGTATGTCTGGCTTTACAGTTTCTATATAGGGCAGTTCTTTCAGCGCATTGTCAATGGCCCTTGAGCACATAGCACAGGTGAGTCCGCTGGCCTGCAGCGTTGCGCGTGTAAACTGGGCATTACTGGCAGTGAACAGCAATGCCAGTATGCTTACTATCAATAGTTTTTTCATGATGTCAAATTTTTTGGTATTACTAATTATGATTTGCAACATGCTTTGTCTTTACACATCGTCATGTCTTTACAGGCTTTTTTATCATTGTGGGCACACTTGCCGTCTTTGCAACAGCTGTCTCCTGCCTTACAGGTGGCAGACATGTCTGCACAGCAACCATCTTTCATCTTGCTGGCGCCAGCGTCTTTGCGTTGGTAATGGCAGCAGGAAGGCAATTTTTCATAGGCAGCGGCGGGCGCAGTAATATCTCTTGTATCATGACCTGCGTTGGCAACCGCCTGCTGAATCTGCTGGCTGGTTGAACTGCTGCCTTTATAACTTACCAATAATTTTTTTGTATCCTGGTTCCAGTCGGCCGAAGTAGCGCCTGCCTGCAGGGCCGCTTTTTCTATTCGTCCTTTGCACATACCACATTCTCCCCACACCTGCAGGGTATCTGTTTGTACGCCGGTAGACGCCGATTGCGCCTGTAAGGAGAAAATAGATAAAACATAGCACAGTGCTGAGAGCAAGACAAATCTCGTTTTCATGATAATAAATTTGATTGTGATGAACAGATGATTATACAGGTAAATGGCTACTCTCACAATGGATGAGTAGCAAAAAAAAAGACATGCACCCTTACGGATGTATATCTGTATCACTGTTTATCAAATCCTGAAAACGCGGTGGAGCAAAAATATGGCCGGCTGGCCATCATCTGCGGGGGGAGAGTTATTGCAAACGGGTGTATTGCTATTACGTTCAAGAAAAAGCTCGTCTACCATGGTAAACGGATCTGCTGTTACGGCCACTGGTGCGGCAACAATAAAATCAGCCGTTACCTGCTGGTGTACATCCTGCAGCTTTAAAAATTTTACTTCATCATGACAGCATTTGTTCTTGGCATTTTCCATCCCGCACTTGCTGCAGGCATGGGTACCTGTGTCTGCCAGTGACACCGAAGAACCAATCTCCCTGCCCATACAATAATGTATCTGCAACACCAGTCCGCTGGTGATGGCCAGGTACAAAAAAGCAACAGTTATAGACAGGACTTTTTTCATGAATTGCCACAAAATTAGGCACTATAATTCAATTCTGCAAGCGGGCAGTGTTAAATGCAGGGCTGATGTTAGTTAACAAAAGTCCAGAAAATACCGATCCGAATCTGCATGCCGGGGTATGGATACCGGTCTATGGCCAGGTTGTTATTGGTAAAACCGAAGCCATTCTTTGTTCTTACCGTATTGAGGTTTTCTACGCGTAGGTAAGTAGTAAACCTTTTCACCCTGAAATGAAAATAAGCGCTTATCAGCGGCAGCTTGAGGCTTACTTTGCCGGTATCCTGGTAAAAGAATTGTCCCAGCAGCGGTGAATAGCCATCTGCTTTATACGCAGAGTTGTATTTAATTTCAAAGCCAGTAGCCAGCTGAAGATTTTTAAATCCAAGATTGCCCTGGTAGCCAATCCTGCTGCGGGTATAAAACAGCGGCACGTTCACATTGCCGTTGCCTGCACGTTGCTGCAGGGTAAGTTCCAGTATCCATTGCAGGTGCTTGCGCAACCGAAATTCTTTTTCGGCACTCACCTGTAAAAGATTGAAAACGTCTGACTGGGCCGCATGGTAGTAATCACTGAAATAACTGAAATTGGTTACCAGGTAATAATTAGCACTGAGCTTCAACTTCCGGGTGGGCTGGTCTATAGAACCAAAAATGCGAATGGTATTTTCTTTTTTAAAATCAGCCACGTTGGCCAGGTTGAAACTGCTGGCACTATTGAAGATGAATGAAGGTGTTCTGTTTACATTCTGAAAACCCACCTGTAAAAAACCAATTTGTTTACTAATAAACCGACGGAGGCTGCCCAGCGCGCTGTAATCACCCGCGTTGATACCAGTGAGATAAAGTTCTCCCTGCGCTTCTGCATCCCATTTCTGGTTGCGCGTTTTGTTACGGTATTCTCCGTGCAGCCAAACGTTGTGGTATTGTACGGCGCCACCATCAAACTGGCCGTTGAGGTTCTGCAGGCTGGCACCTACTTTAAAGAATTGCTGAGCATTCATTTTATCCGGAAACTGGTAGAGCGAAAAATCATTGATGGTTTCCTTCCATTTATCCTGCAGCTGGTAAGTAGCAGGCATCGATAAAAAATTATAAAAAGGCCGGTAGAAACCGGTATCGTTGTAGAGTTCTACATTGGCATCACTAAACTGATAGGTATAGTTATTCAGTTGTATGGTATGCTCCATCCTGAATTTAGGATAGAAAAGATAAATGGTTACAGAATCTGTTTGCACAGAATCTTTGATACCAAGATCATATTGTTGCCGCAAAAAAAGCTGGCTGATCTTGTATTTGTTGCCGGTGGCCACACTGGTACTAAAAGGACTTACAGTGGGAGGTCTCTCCGGCCCCAGGTACACGGGAATGATTTTGCGGTCTTTGTTTTCCGGCAGACTGTCCAGGTCAGCGTTGTTTCTCAGTCCGCCGTTTTCGGCCGACTGGATTTTGTTGTTAATGGCTATAAAAAAAAGATGGTAACGGCGGTTTGGACTCTGGTAATAAGACGAGAGCCGGTAACTGTTCTGGCTGCTGTTCTGGTTCTTAAAAGTGCCTGGTGAATTAGACAAACGGTATTGAAACGCAAAGTTCCAGTTGGGGTTTATATTCTGGGTATGCAATACCGTTACCAGCTGTTCCTGCTGGCTGGCAATGGTATAACCCAGTTCTGTATAGGGCCGCGTGGTATTGAAAAACCTTGTGTCTTCGGTTCGTAGCCGGTACACATCAAATGCATGGAAGCCGGCATCCCAGCCTGCCTTTAAATTAGGACTAAATAGCAATGATTTTGCTGCACTGCCGGGGTTGCCCAGGTAGAGATATTCCGGGGGCAGCAGAAATCTTTTTGAAAAATCATTGATAGAGGAATCAAATTTCTGGTA
Organism: Chitinophagaceae bacterium; assembly: GCA_035495345.1. Classification (GTDB taxonomy): domain Bacteria; phylum Bacteroidota; class Bacteroidia; order Chitinophagales; family Chitinophagaceae; genus JACMLD01. Next base: position 4,791 of record DATJGC010000262.1, read on the forward strand.
ACGGCTGCTATCCAAATACCGGAAGTTGATGGTTATAGAGTCTTCCAGGCCCGTGCGGTGTTTAAGACTGTCTCTTCCGCCACCGGCGCCGCCGCCCATCCCACCCGGGCGCTGAATGCGGTTCAGAATGCCCTGTTGGGCATGCGCGCCTAGCCCCGCCAGTAATGTAACCGTAAATAATATGTAGAGATATCTAATCAAGAATATGGCGGCAAATTACTGTACAATTACAATAAGAGAATGCACGGGAAAGTTAATCTTACACTGCCAGCACCATTTCCTTAAATAGTGCGCTGAACTTGGGTTCCGCTTCTTTGGCAGCCTGCAGCACCTCTGCATGGGTGATGGTATTTTCCTCTTCGCGTATGCCGATATCTGTTATAACGCTCATGGCAAATACGGGCAGCCCGGCGTGTACCGCGGTAATGACTTCCTGTACCGTACTCATGCCCACTGCGTCACCGCCCAGTAAATGTATCAGTTTGTACTCGGCACGCGTTTCAAACGTAGGCCCGGTAACACCACAATAAACGCCTTTTTTAACGGTGATGCCTAAGCGCGCGGCTATGGCTACGGCTTTTGCAATCAGATCTTTTTTATAGGGCTCACTCATATCAGGAAATCTTGGGCCCAGCGTAGTATCATTCTTGCCCAGCAAAGGATTTACCGCGAAGAAACTGATATGGTCTTCAATGATCATTAAATCACCCACTTTAAAGCCTGGATTTACACCGCCCGCCGCATTGCTGATGAGTAATGTGCCAATGCCCAGTTCTTTCATCACCCTGATGGGATAGGCCACTTCCGCTGCTGAATAACCTTCATAATAATGAAAGCGGCCTGCCATGCAAACCACGCATTTGCCGCCAATGCTGCCAAAGAGCAGCTTTCCATGATGGCCTTCAACCGTAGACACCGGGAAGTGCGGTATGATGTCATAAGGAATCTCTTTTTCAACCTGCATTTCATTGACCAGGTTGCCCAGCCCGCTGCCGAGCACAATACCGGTTTGCGGCCGGTGAGCATATTGTTCCTGTATAAATGCGGTGGTTTCTTTTATCTGTTGCGCAATACCCGCCATAAGTTCATTTCTTGGCTGCAAATATAGATAAATGCACCGCCTGCAGAAGTTTTAACTGCCCCCAGCGGTTTATCTTGCAAAACGGGTTGTTTACCAGTATATTTGAGTTTAGACCAAGCATTGCCCACCATCATCAAATATGCGCTTGCCGCCCTTATTACCGGCTTACTATGGCAACCTGCCATTGCGCAACTATGTACGGGTAGCCTGGGAGACCCGGTAGTGAACATCAATTTTGGGAGCGGTACAAACCCCATCGGCCCTTCGCTTGGCATCTTATCTACCAACTATACTTACATTACACAACCCTGCCCGGCAGACGGCTCTTACACCATCACCAACAATGTCAACGGGTGCTTTAACAATACCTGGCTGAACCTTCCGGAAGACCACACGCCGGGCGACGTAAATGGCTATATGATGCTGGTGAATGCATCTTACAACCCGGGCGTTTTTTATGCTGATACCGTGCGTAATCTCTGCGGCGGCACCACGTATGAATTCTCTGCCTGGCTCATCAATGTACTCAGACCTTCTGCCTGTATGTTCAATGGCAACAAACCCAATATCAGTTTTATCATTGAAACACCTAACGGCACGCTGATACAACGGTATGATACCGGTGATATACCCAATGTAGGCTTTACCCAATGGAACCAGTATGGTTTTTACTTCACGCTGCCGGCCAATTATTCAGACCTGGTATTACGGCTGGTGAACAATGCCCCCGGTGGTTGTGGTAACGACCTGGCACTGGATGATATTACCTTCAGACCCTGTGGCCCAACCGTAAGCGCGGCATTTGTAAATGTTACCGCCAGCAATGATACCGTAGATTACTGCATTACCGATAATAAAAACATTTCTCTTACTGGCAACCTGCAGGCAGGCTATAACAACCCGGCCATTCAATGGCAACAGAGTACAGACAGTGGTAAAACCTGGACAGATCTCACCGGCGTAACGGGCAACAGTTATTCTAAAACCTTTACAAGTGCGGGCCGCTTTCAATACCGTATGACGGCTGCAGAAAAAGGCAATATTGGCATCGCGCGCTGCAGGGTAGCATCCAATGTGCTCACCATTAATATTGACAATATTCCGGTGCCCAATGCGGCCAGCAGTTCACCCGCCTGCGTAGACGCACCGCTTAGCTTCAGCGCAAAAAACGGTGATTACTTTGCCTGGACGGGCCCGGCAGGGTTTATCGCCAACAGTGCATCGCCCAGCATTAATAAAGCCACGCTGGCAAATGCCGGCACTTACTATGTATTGGTATCTACCAAGGGAGGATGCAGCAAAACTGATTCTACCAGGGTAATTGTAAGCCTGCCACCGGTGGCCAATGCTGGCCCAGACAGCACGGTATGCGAGGGAAAATTCATTATGCTGCAGGCCAGCGGCGGCGTTCAGTACCGGTGGAAGCCCGCGTCATCGTTGTCAGACAGTACCATCGCCAACCCACTGGCACATCCCAACAGCAATACCACCTACACAGTAACGGTAAAAAATCAATACTT
>DATJGC010000263.1:0-7567 GCA_035495345.1 Chitinophagaceae bacterium
GCCATCCTCGGCGGTCTGCAGGGTCATTGCATCAGCATAACGGTGAAGCGTAGCCGTATCTACCTGCCGGGCGGCGGCGGTTTCTATCAAAAACCTACTGTAAAGATCATTCAGGAAAACTGCCGACTGCAGCCGGTTGGCATCGCTCATTTTATCTGTTCTGAAGGGCTCGGTAGCGCTTTTAAATTTGCCGGCGTAAAAAACCTGGGGCTCTATGCCCAGTTTGTCGAGCGTCTGTTTGAAGAACATGTACTGCAATGAAAAACCCTTCCACTCCAGTCCGCCTTTAGGATTACAATAAATTTTATCAGCAATATTGGCAATGTAATAGGCACGCTGTGAAATGGCATCCGCGTACGCGTAAATAAACTTTTTGCTGGTTTTAAAATTTTGCAACGCATTGCGCAGTTCATCAGAACTGGCAAAGCCATTGTTATTATCGGCGCATTTAAGGTAGATGCCTTTGATGGCGCTGTCTGTTTTGGCGTAATTGATCAGGCGCACCATATCATACAGGCCCGGGGTATCATAATTATCATCATTGCCCAAACCGGGCAGCGGGTTATCCTGTACCTGTTCATTGAGCGTTTGTGATAAATCTATGTATAAAACCCCTTTAGCACCCACCGGTGGTGCAGCACTGCTGGTAAGATGCGTAAGCAGGTAGCCGATAAAAAAAATGCCGAGTATGGCCAACAGCAGTACGGACAAAAAGGATGCAAAGAAAAACTTTATGAATTGCCTCATAATCTCTACTAATTTAGCGAGCCGTTAAATTAAGAACATTTAGAAACGGCCATTTGTTACAATGTATGAATACAGTCTATTTACTGACAGGCGGCAATGTAGGCAATCGGGCGCAATATCTGCACAAAACGGCCGAGCAGATTGGGTTGCACTGCGGCGCCATTACCCGCCAATCTGCCATCTATGAAACGGCGCCCTGGGGAAAAACAGACCAGGCTGCCTTTCTGAACCAGGCGCTGGAACTGTCAACTGACCTGGAGCCGCTGGCATTGCTGGCTGCCCTGCAGGCTATTGAGAATGCCGAAGGCCGGCAGCGCAGCGTGCAGTACGGGCCGCGCACCATAGATATAGATATCCTGCTCTTTAACCACCTGGTGATTGACCTGCCCACACTCAGCATACCGCATCCGCAGATGGCCCTGCGGCGTTTTGTATTGCAGCCGTTGCAGGAAATTGCCGCTAACTATCTTCACCCCGTTCTTAAGATAAGCATTGCTGCCATGCTTGCGGCCTGTACAGACCCATTGCCTGTGAAAAAGTTTTCGGCGGCATAAATAATTAAGGCCTTACTATTGCACAGCACAAGGATTGCAACAATGATGAACCATCACTTCATAACCATTGAAGGAAATATCGGCGCGGGTAAAACAACACTGGCACATATACTGTCCCGGCATTACAATGCAAGACTGGTGCTGGAAGAATTTACAGACAATCCTTTTCTGCCCAAATTTTACAGCAACCCCAAACAATATGCTTTTCCGCTGGAGCTGTTTTTTATGGCCGAGCGCTACAAACAACTCAAGGAGCTGATACATACCAATGATCTTTTTCAGAGTGTAACCGTTTCTGACTACCTCTTTAGTAAATGCCTGCTGTTTGCAAAAGTGAACCTGGGAGAACAGGAGTTTCACCTGTACCAGCGGCTTTTTGAAATCATCCACCAGCAGCTGATACAACCGGATATTCTTATTTACCTCCATTCTCCCGTACAAAAACTGCAACAGAATATAAAGAAAAGAAACCGCAGCTATGAGCAGGGTATTGCAGACGATTACCTTTTTAATATCCAGGAAACCTATACGCATTATATCAGGCAGCATAATATCAAAACAATTTTTGTAGATGCTTCCAATGCAGACTTCCTGGGCAATGAAAAACACCTGCAGGTAATTACCGACGCATTAGAAAAAGACCTGCCCGAAGGCCAACATTATTTCAGCCTTCCTTAACCAACACTCATTTTATAGTTAGCCTCCCATAATTCATGCGCTTCTGCCTACCTTTAAATAATAAAGGCAAAAAGAATGGCAATGGCAATGGAACAGCAGGCAGACGACCCTTTTGCGTCTGTGCGCTTACATGAATTTCGTACGCTGCTGACCGGTAGGTTTCTTTTTATTACAGGCTTAAGAATGATGAGCACGCTGGTGGGCTGGTGGATATACAATCTTACCAATGCGCCACTGGCGATAGGGCTGATCGGATTGTCAGAATTTCTGCCGGCATTTTCCATGGCGCTGTATGCCGGTCATATCATCGACAACAGCGATAAAAGAAAACTAGTGCTCCGTGGTGTTGCGCTGTACCTGCTGGCCGCCACACTCTTGCTATTGCTTTCTACCGGCCTGGCTGCTTCCCGCCTCACTCATTACAGCATTGCGTTTTGCATTTACGCCATCATTTTTGGAACAGGCATCATCCGCTCCTTTGTAGGCCCCACTTTTAATGTAATGCTGGCGGCAATAGTACCCAAGCACAACTTACAAAATGCCACCACCTGGAACCAGGGCACCTGGCTTACCGCATCCGTTTGCGGCCATGCCGCAGGCGGTTTTTTGATTGCCGGCCTGGGCAATACAGGTACACTTTCTTGTATTGCATTGATGATTGCTGCTGCCTGGCTGGTGCTGTTGGGTCTGAAGCCAAAACCACCGTTGCATGAACGCGGTGATAAAAAAACCTGGGACAGCGTAAAGGACGGGCTGCGGTTTGTGCTGCATACAAAGGACGTGCTGGGTGTCTTGTCGCTTGATCTCTTTGCTGTTTTATTTGGCGGTGCCGTAGCGCTGGTACCCGTTTTTGCCCGTGATATTTTAAAGATTGGGCCGCAGGGATTTGGTTTCCTTAACGCTGCCTCAGATATTGGATCCATCATCATTGTTATTTTGCTTACAATATTTCCTATGAAGCAGCAGCAGGGAAAAAAACTGCTGCTGGCCGTGGCAGGTTTTGGGGTTTGTATTATCATCTTTGCACTGTCTCGTCTCTTTTGGCTATCCTTTCTTTCATTGATGGTTGCCGGCATGCTGGATGGCGTAAGTGTGGTGGTGCGCGGTACCATTATGCAATTGAAAACACCAGACGCCATGCGTGGCCGGGTGATGAGCGTTAACTCTATGTTCATCAACTCCAGCAATGAGCTGGGCCAGTTTGAAAGCGGCGTGGCGGCAAAAATGATGGGTGTGGTACCCTCGGTTATCTTTGGCGGTTGCATGACATTACTGGTAGTGATGGTTACTGCCATCAAAGCACCATCGCTTCGTAAACTGGAATATTAGGCTGATGAATCTATAACAATCAGTGAGCAACTTTTATAGAACTTATTTTTCTGCAACAAAAACTCAAACCATATGCAAAGGCGTCATTTTATTACTACCGCACTGGCTGGTACCGGCGGCTTATTACTTGCCCAACAGCAGTTGCTGGCGGCATTGCTGCAACAACCTGCTTATAAAATCACCATGCTGGGCAAAGATGCCGGCATCTTTACAGAGAAAGGAGGCACCATTTTATTTGTGATGGGCAAAGAAGGTATTATCACCGTAGATGCGCAATTTCCTGAGCAATCTCAACACCTGATTGATGAATTGAAGAAAAGATCCGGCCAGCCCTTTCGCCTGCTGATCAACACGCATCATCATTATGACCATACGGCCGGCAATATTTCATTTAAAGGCGTTGCGGAGCATGTGCTGGCACATGAAAATTCTTTAAAGAACCAGCAAAACGTTGCCATTGCACAAAAAACGGAGGACAAACAACTCTACCCTGATCAGACCTATGGCAGCGTCTGGAATGAAAAAGCCGCGGGGTTCTCCTATGCCCTGCATTATTTTGGTGCCGGCCATACCAACGGCGATAGCCTTGTTTATTTTAAAAAACAGGGTATTGTGCATATGGGCGACCTGGTATTTAACCGCCGCCATCCTTTTGTGGATCGTTCTGCGGGTGCCAATATCAACAGCTGGATATCGGTGCTTGACAAAGCCATGCAACAGTTTCCTGATAAAACGGTATTTGTTTTTGGTCATGCCGCAGAAGGCTACCAGGTTACCGGCAGCAAGACAGATCTGAAAGCTTTTCAAACCTACCTGAAAAATCTGCTCAGTTTTACCGCCGCGCATATTGCAGCCGGAAAATCAAAAGAAGAATTACTGAAAGCCACCGAGATACCCGGTTCTCCAGAATGGAAGGGCGATGGCATTGAGCGGCCGCTCACCGCAGCTTACGAGGAGCTTACCGCAACTACTAAATAAACATGGTGTTGCCCGGTGTAGTATGCAGTGCAAGTATTGTAATTGACTGTGTGCGATGCCGGGCAATTACTTGATGGTGGAGATAAGTCTTTCCATTACATAAAAGGTGATCGGACAAAAGCTGACGTTCTTCAGTGTAATCTGTGGCCGGTCAATGAGCACATCTTCATCTGTGTAAGGAAATCGATGACAGTCTGAGGGCCGGTCTTCATAAATGCCGCAATAATTATCTTCTCCCAAAAAAGGACAGGGAGCGGCATTGGCCACATAATCGCCGTCTTTGTCTAAGCGAAGATACGTGGCAATAAAAGCGCCTTCTTTCATTTGGAGCCTCTTGGCTATGCGTTTTATATCCGGCGTTTTAAACCGGGGAGAATAATTTTTGCAGCAGGCACCACATTGCAGGCAGTCGATCTTTTCAAAGGCCGCTTCATGCAGGGCGGGCAACTGTTTCAATACCTGGTTACGCGGCGGACGCTGCAGAAATTGTTTGTATTTTTTCTGGTGTTCGGCGGCCTTTTTCTCCCACTGCGGCGGTAAATGATCCTCCATAATTTGTGCGGCCGTTTTATGCCCCCCGCAAAACTAGCCTTTTTTACTGCATAACAGGAAACCTGGGCGAAGGGCTTACCACTCGCGCCGAGCTTTGCAGCAAGACCGTCAGCATGCAGTGGCCAAATACGGCCTGTTACGCGCCACCGGTTTTGTTAAACCCCGGTCAAAAAGCGCGCCTTTGCAATTTGCACGCGTTTTACCCGTTCTTTATTACTTTTGCGCCACCTAAAACTGCGCAAAGGCTTCGCCCACATTATGGGAACAACTGTAAGAGAAACCTGGCTAATCCTGATTAGTACGCCCCTGTACATAGTGGTGATTGGCTTTGAGATCCTGCTCAGCAACCTGCGCCGGCAATCATCTTACACCGTAAAAGACACCGTGCAAAACATTTATCTCATGCTGGCCAATGCTGGCATAGATGTTCTGTTCAGGGGTATTTACATAGGCGTTTTTCTCACCTGGTTTTTTAATCACCGCTTTACCGAAATACAAACCGGCTGGTGGTACTGGACCGCGCTTTTCCTGGCAGAAGATTTTATGTATTACTGGTTGCACCGGGCAGACCATCATGTGCGCCTTTTCTGGGCCACGCATGTTACGCATCATTCTTCTGAGAAGTTCAACCTTACCGTGGGCTTTCGTTCTTCAGTGATGGAGCCCTTGTACCGTTTTGTTTACTTTATACCCATTGCGCTTTGTGGTTTCAGGCCGCTTGACATTGCCTTTGTATATGCCGCCACGCAAATCTGGGGCATACTGGTGCACACCGAAAAGATTGATAAGCTGGGTTGGCTGGAATATATACTGGTAACGCCTTCTCATCACCGCGTACACCATGCCTCCAACCCCAAATACCTTGATAAAAACATGGGCATGTTTCTTATCATCTGGGATAAACTCTTTGGCACCTTCCAGGCAGAATTACCGCAAACCGATTACCAGCCAATAAAGTACGGGCTTACCAGCAACCTGGAAGATCATACACCGGTAAACGTCATCTTTCACGAGTGGAAAAATATCTGGTCAGACTGTACCCGTACAGACCTGCGCCTAAAGGATAAGCTCGGCTACCTGCTGGGCCCACCCGGCTGGAGCCATGATGGCAGCCGCCTCACCAGCGAGCAATTGCGCAGGGAAGAAAACGAACCTGAGCAGAACAATTCGGCAGCATTGGTTGTTAGTGCTGCATCAAGGGTAAGTGCATAGAGAGTGCCTACCGCAGCCCGCCACCAGGGCTGCTTGTAAAGATTTCCCCACGCTGTACACGCGGCCGTTTACGGGCTGTTTGTCTGCCTTTCAAGCATTACCTTTGCCATCTTTTACAGGCACAACCTTTAATCATAATGATGAATCTTTTTGAGCAGCAATCCAACGAATTTCAGTCAAGACATATTGGTGTTAATGAATCGGCAGCAACAGAGATGCTAAAAACCATTGGTGTATCGTCTATTGAAGAACTGGTGGCCAAGACCATTCCCGCCTCTATCCGTATAAAATCGCCCTTGCAGGACCCCACCCCACAGAGTGAATTTGAATACCTGCAGGAACTCAAAAAGATTGCCGCCAAAAACAAGCTCTACAAAAATTATATTGGCCAGGGTTATTACGGCACCATTACGCCAAGCGTTATTCTCCGCAACATCTTTGAAAACCCGGGCTGGTATACCCAATACACGCCCTACCAGGCTGAAATTTCTCAGGGCCGCCTGGAAAGCCTGCTAAACTTCCAGACCGTGGTGACGGATCTAACGGCCATGCCCATTGCCAATGCTTCCCTGCTGGATGAAGGCACTGCAGCCGCTGAAGCCATGGCCATGTTCTTTCATCATGTTAACCGCACAGACGATATTAAACAACCAAAGTTTTTTGTTGACGAAGCCGTTTTTCCGCAAACAAAAGATGTGTTGCTTACCCGCGCTGCGCCTATTGGTATTGAAATAGTGGTGGGTGATTATGCGAGTGCGCAGCTAGACAATACTTTCTTCGGCGCGCTGATACAATACCCCAATAACAATGGTGCTGTTGAAGATTATCGTGCGTTTATAGACCAGGTACATGCGGTTGGCGGTTATGCCGTAATGGCCACAGACCTGCTGGCGCTTACATTGCTCGCCGCCCCTGGTGAACTGGGTGCAGACGCTGCCGTTGGTTCTGCACAGCGCTTTGGGGTACCCATGGGCTTTGGCGGTCCGCACGCTGCATTCTTTGCTACCAAAGATGAATTTAAGCGTGCCATACCCGGCAGGCTAATTGGCGTAAGCATAGATGCAAAGGGTAACCGTGCGCTCCGTATGGCCCTGCAAACAAGAGAACAGCATATAAAGAGAGAAAAAGCCACTTCAAATATTTGCACCGCACAGGCCCTGCTGGCCAATATGGCTGCTATGTACGCCGTGTTTCATGGCGCTGAAGGTCTAAAAAATATTGCCCGCAGAACAGCCCTGCTGGCTACCACCCTGGCAGATGAACTGGCAGAACGCGGCTATCCCAATACCAATAAAACCTTTTTTGATACCCTGAAAATTAAGGTGAACGATGCCGCGGCCGTGCGTGCCGTTGCAGAGAAACAGGAAATCAATTTTCGCTATTTTGATCAGCAGCATATTGGCATCAGTGTAGACGAAACCACCATGCAAAAAGACCTGCTTGATATTGTGGCCGTCTTTGAAACTGCCCATGGAAAAGATGTAGCGGCCATTAGCGTGGATGCCGATGCAAATGCC
>DATJGC010000264.1:0-3851 GCA_035495345.1 Chitinophagaceae bacterium
CAGATGGCGAACACGTGCTCACAGAAATCAGTGATGATGGCATTGGTATTGAAGAAGAACATCTCTCCCGCATCTTTGAACGTTTTTACAGAACAGATGCCGCCCGCAGCAGGGATAAAGGCGGCACCGGTCTTGGACTTGCCATCTGCAAACATATCATTGAAGCGCATGGCCAGTCTATCCATGTACGCAGCACACCTGATATTGGCACCTCAGTGGGCTTTACGCTAGACAGTAAGAAAGAATAAGCGGCAAACCTTATTGATTATTTAATGCGAGCGTGATGTAGTATTTTACCCTTACCAATACTTTTGCTCCATGCTGACTGCCACGGCGGGTACACCTGCTACCAAGAAAACATACACGCTTTTTGCATGGGCAGCATTTGCCAGCTTTACCACCTATTTCTGTATGTATGGTTTTAGAAAACCCTTCAGCGCTACCACGTTTGACGGAGAAAGGGCTTTTGGCATTTCATTCAAATCTGCACTGGTGGTGGCACAGGTGTTTGGCTATATGACTGCCAAATTCATTGGCATCAAATTTATTTCTGAACTGAAGAAAGCAAGGCGGGCCTTTTATATCCTTGGGCTCATTGCTGCGTCTCACCTCAGCCTTTTGCTGCTGGCACTGGTACCCAAACCCTTTAATGTTTTTTTTCTTTTTACAAATGGTTTATCGCTGGGTCTTATCTGGGGACTCGTATTCAGTTTTATAGAAGGAAGAAAATTTACGGATGTGCTGGCGCTGATTTTAAGCACCAATTTTATCTTCAGTTCAGGTGTGGCCAAAAGCCTTAGCCGGGTATGTATTGAAAACTGGAAAGTGCCTGAAATATATACACCCTTTGTTACCGGCCTGCTCTATATTCCTTTGCTCTTGCTGGCGGTTTGGATGTTAACCAAGATACCGCCGCCCTCGGTGAGTGAGCAAGACAGCAGGGGTGAACGCGTTCCCCTCAACGGGCGGCAACGTATAGCATTGTTCAGGCAATTCTTTGTAGGACTGGTAGCCATTACCTTCATCAACCTGCTGCTGACTATTTTACGGGATGTAAAAGACAATTATGCCGTAGAGATTTTACGCGTGGTAAAGCCAACGTTTAAACCTGCCATCTTTGCCCAGATGGAAACCATTGCAGCGGTGATTGTATTATTGTTACTACTGCTGCTGGCCGCGTTTAAAAACCATTTCCGCAGTATTGCTGCGCACCATGTGGCCATTGGCTGCGGGCTGCTAACCATACTGCTCTCTGCCTGGCTGCTGCAACAGCGGATGCTTGACCCCGTATTTAACCTTGTATTAAATACCGTGGGCGTATATGTTTGTTACAATACTTTACAATGCCTGTTCCTGGACAGGTTTATCGCTGCGTTTAAGATAAAAGGGAATATTGGTTTCTTTTTTTACTTTATGGATTCTATTGGCTACCTGGGCAGCTGTTTCATCATTATTAACAAGGAAATCCTGAATGCCAGGGTAAACTGGCTTAATTATTTCCTGGCCATCAGTTTTATATTGGGCGCGCTTGGACTTGTCAGCATTCTTATTTCATGGTTGTATTTTAAAAGAAAATACAATCGCATTGTATCCACCACTCACTGATCTTTTATGCAATCACCCCATTACGATCTTATTGTTATTGGCGCCGGCGCACTGGGTAGCTTTCATGCTTACCATGCGGCCAGCAGAAAATTAAAAGTGCTACTGCTTGAAAAAGACTACCAGCCGCAGGAGGCCACCGTCAGAAATTTTGGGCAGGTGGTGCCATCGGGCAAGAGCCGTGGCAGGTGGCAACATTACGGCATCAGGAGCCAGGAAATTTATACATCGCTACAAGCCAGGTTCGATATTTCGGTTCGCCAACAGGGTTCAGTGTACATTGCCTCAGATGAAACGGAGTTAATACTGCTCAATGAGCTGCGCGATATTAACCGCAAAGAGGGATACCACTCTATGCTATTGCGGCAGGCAGATTGCCTTGAGCGTTACCCCGGCCTCAAAGCAGACTATTGCAAGGGTGCGCTTCTCTTCCCGGAAGAGATTACCGTAGAACCCGCTGTGATGATACACCGCCTGATTGCCTATATGCGTGAGCAATTGAATGTTACCTACCAGCCACACACGCTGGTGACCTTTTGCGACTATGTAAACGGTAAATGTATTGCAGAAGACAGCCTGGGCAGGGCCTACACCAGTAACAAAATAATTATCTGCAACGGAAGAGATTTCCGCCAGCTCTTTCCTGAAGTGTTTTATGCAAGTGATATTGAAGTGTCTAAACTTCAGATGATGCGTACGGTGCCGCAACCGGGTTACACGCTGAAGGGATCCATTCTAACGGGGCTGAGCATACGCAGGTATGAAAGTTTCCGTGAATGCCCTTCTTATGATGCTTTAAAGGCCAGCGAAATACCCGCCTCCTTCAGAGAATGGGGTATTCATATTTTATTTAAACAGGCTATAGACGGCAGCATTATCATTGGCGACTCACATGAATATGCGGATGCACGTGATCAGGATCGGCTCGGTTTTGAAACCAACCAGGCCATCAATGACATCATCATTGAGGAGGCAAAACGCATTTTCGATTTACCCAGCTGGCAGATAGCCGCCTGCTGGAACGGGTATTACAGCCAAAGCAAAAGTCATGATGTATTCAGGAAAGAAGTTGCCGATAATATCCATGTAGTAACGGCCATCGGCGGTAAAGGAATGACGGGTAGTGCGGGCCTTGCCGAGGAGAGTATTGCGGGGATGTTTTCTTGATCAATTAAAAATTCAAAAGTCAAAAGTAAAAAGGCTTTTGCTTGGTTGGTTTCACGCGGCGGGCGCGGAGAAATAGCGGGCGCTATGACCTGCTCCTTTTCTCTTCATCTCCTAGCCAACCTCTGTTAGCTCAGCTATCTCTGCGCGAAATAAAAACGACATACCTGCTCCTTTTCTCTTCATCCTCTTAGTAGGAACTAAGAACTAGATCTCAAATGCCTTATCGCCTTCTCTTTAAATACGCTGATATCGGGCAGGGGTTGGTTTTCAATCTTGGCCGCTTCATCCCAGCGGCGCATTTGTATGTAAAACTCAAACAGGGGATCAGCTTCAAAGGCTTTTGCTTCTGCATCCTCCATTCTACCCCCCTGGAACTCCAGCGTTTTTTTACTGGCGGCCGACAATTGATCATAGTAAGCCGGGTACTTCCAGGTTAGGTAACGCTTGGCATTTACATGAGAAGCAATCAGCCGGCAAACACGGTCAGAAAAGCCAAGCGTGCGTAGGTAGTCGGCACCCACTTTTTCATGATCCATCATACCAAAGCCGTCCATGGAGTGATGGGCCTCATCAATGGGCAAGAGGTGGCCAACATCATGCAGAAATGCAGCCAGTACCACCTCATCATCAAAACCTCCCTGCAGGGCCAGCTGCGCGGCCTGCACCATATGTTCCAGTTGAGATACTTTTTCACCGGCATATTCTTCTGCTCCGTGTTTATCATAGAGTTCAAAGACGGTGCTGACGGTTGTTTGGATCTGTTCTTCTGTCATAGCAGTTTGTTTTTAGTAGGTGTAATGCATGGTTAGTCTTTACCTGCTTTCTTTTTATCCTTATAATGGTCTTGGCGCTGCTCGTCTTCATCATCCATTTCGGGGCCCTGCATAATCTTGCGCCAGTCAATATTACGGTGGTATTTCTGCATAGCCTTTTCTACATCAAAGATTCGCGGATCATGCTGTTCCAGGGTATAGGGTGTAAAATCTGGTTTGCTGGTAAAAAAGTCTTGCAGCAGCGAAGCCGTTACATGATATTGGTTTACGTACGGAACGCCCAGGATATTGTAGATGGTCTTTAAAATA
>DATJGC010000265.1:0-4646 GCA_035495345.1 Chitinophagaceae bacterium
ACCGCCGGTGAAGCGCACGGCAACAGCCGCTGCAAAGGATACGGTAGCGGTTGCGGTGGTAACAAAAACGCGCCGGCCCCTGTTTTCACTCCCCGGCAGAAAAGAACAGGCGCCCAGGAAGGATACCATCATTATGATGAATGACAAGGGCAATGTATCCAACCCGCCGCCTCCCAAAAGCGCCCCTTCCAGGGACAGCCTGGTAGCCAGCAATACATCCAAAAAGGCAAAGCCATCGGCTGATTCGGCTTTAACCCTGAGAAAAAAATCACCCAGGGCCGACAGCACCCGCAGCACCGTTGTAAACAAGGCCCCGGTAACCCCAGCGGTGCCGGATAACGGCAAAGAACAGGTGAAAAAACAGGATACTGCGCTGGCGGTCATCAACAGCCCTGTACGCCCCACTATCACCAAGGCAGCTGATTTTTTTACAGACAGCGGTTATGAATCTGTGTTTATTGATGCATCCGAAAAAGGATCGGATACCATCCGCCTTAGTATTCCCTTTGCGCCCAAAGCAATAGCATCGCCCAACAATGAAACGCGCCAGGAAACTGCGGCCAGTAGCAGCCGGAAAGACAGTACGCCGGTTACTGCTACAGACACCGCTTTAAACGCAGCCGCCAGTACTGCAAAGACGGGCAATAGTGCTGCGGCGCTGCCTAATTCTGACTGCAAGGAAATTGCCTGGGACAGTGATATTGATAAGCTCAGGATAAAGATGCTGCTGGTGAATACAGACGATGAAAAGATTACGGTAGCTAAGAAAGTATACCGCCAGAAATGTTTCTCCGTAAAACAGGTAAAGGCTTTAACCGAGCTTTTTAAAGAAGATGAGGGAAAGTATAAATGGTTTGATGCAGTCTATCCGTATGTGTCTGACAGCGGTCATTTTGCATCACTGGCAGAGCTGTTGAAAACTGATTATTACCTGAACCGTTTTAAGGCCATGCTTCGCAATTAATACGGCTACTAACTACTATGCCACAGCGCTATTTTCTGGAAATCATGTACAAAGGAACTGCCTATAGCGGCTTCCAAATACAAAAGAATGCGCCCAATACCGTGCAACAGGTGGTGGAAGAAGTATTTGCCGTTTTACAGAAGCAGGCGCTGACCATGACCGGTTCTTCACGCACAGATGCAGGCGTACATGCGCTGCAGAACTTCTTTCATTTTGATTATGATTTGCCCATTCACCCGCAGTTCAGGTACAAGATGAACGCCATACTGCCCAAAGACATTGTGGTAAAGAATGTTTACCGGGTAGATGACACCGCGCATTGCAGGTTTGACGCGCTCAGTCGTAGTTACCGTTATGCCATCTATGCTTCAAAAGACCCCTTTCTGGCCGACCGATCTTACTACTATCCTTATACGCTAAATGTAGATAAGATGCAGGAGGCGGCAGCGGTGCTGATGGAATACCAGGACTTTACCTCTTTCAGCAAACGCAATACGCAGGTAAAGACTTTTGTTTGCAGTATAACAAAGAGCGGTTGGCAGCAGGAAGGCAGTGAACTTTGTTATTATGTAAGTGCCAACCGGTTCCTGCGCGGAATGGTAAGAGGCCTTACCGGCACCATGCTGCAGGTGGGGCGCGATAAGCTTTCTATCCGTCAATTCAGGGATATTATTGAGGCCCGTGATTGCCGGCAGGCTGATTTTTCTGTGCCGGGCCATGGCCTGTTTCTTACGGCGGTGGCGTACCCGCCCGCGCTGTTGGCCAATCCGCTTCCCCTTCGTTAGATTACTTCATTTTTTGTGATTATTGCTCAGCAAGAGGCAAAAAAAAAAATGGCCGCAGCTGGGCCATTCTCAGTAGTATCATTAGCAATTGTTTAGTTATTTTATTGCGGCAATGCCCGGCAATTCCTTTCCTTCAAAATACTCTAGCAAGGCACCACCACCGGTTGATACATAACTTACCTTATCAGCAAAACCAAACTGGTTAACGGCTGCTACAGAATCACCACCGCCTACCAGTGAAAAGGCGCCGTTTTGGGTGGAATTGGCTACAGCGGTAGCAATGGCTTTTGTTCCATGCTGAAAATTGGCCATTTCGAAAACACCCATGGGACCGTTCCAGAGAATGGTTTTTGATTTTTTGATGATGTTTGAGAACTGATCGCAGGCGGAGGCGCCAATATCAAGCCCCATCCAGCCGTCTGGTATATTGTTGCTGGGGGCGGCAGAGGTATTGGCATCGGCTGCAAATTTATCTGCAATGATAGAATCTGCCGGCAGGTGAATGCAAACGCCTTTTTTGTTGGCTTTTTCCATAAGATCAAGGGCCGTTTGGAGGCGATCTTCTTCGCACAATGAATTGCCTATTTTACCGCCATTCGCCTTCATAAAGGTATAGGCCATACCACCGCCGATGATAATATCGGTGGCGCGCTCCAGTAAATTTTCTATGATGAGTATTTTGTCTGATACCTTGGCACCACCAATGATGGCCACAAAGGGCTTTTGTGTTTCATGCATTACTTTTTCGGCACTGGCTACTTCTGCTTCCATCAACAGGCCAAACATACGGTTGGCGGGTGGAAAGAACTTTGCAATAACAGCGGTAGAAGCATGGGCACGGTGGGCTGTACCAAAGGCATCGTTTACATATACATCGCCCAGTTTGCTGAGCTTTTCTGCAAAGGCTTCGTCGCCCTTTTCTTCTTCTTTATAAAAGCGAAGATTTTCCAGCAGCAGCACTTCACCGGGTTGCAGATTTTTTGCGCTGGCATTGGCCTGTTCACCAATGCAATCGTCTGCAAAAACAATATTGGTGCCGCCCAGCAGTTCTTTCAGGTGCGGTACCAGGTGTTTAAGAGAGGATTTGTCTTCTGGTCCGTCTTTGGGCCGGCCCAGGTGGCTCATAAGAATGGCGGAGCCCCCGTCTTTCAGTATTTTTTTGATGGTGGGGATGGTGGCCTTCATCCGGTTATCATCTGTAATGGCGAAGGTTTTCTTATCAAGCGGCACATTGAAATCTACTCTTACCAGTGCTTTATGACCGGCGAAATTATAATCGGAAAATTTGCTCATGCGGAAAATTATTTATGGCTGTAAATATTAAATGTTGAATGCCGTTGCCGGTTGATTCAACATTTAAAATTAATCGGAAAAGATGAAAACAGGTTATTTAGAGATAAGTCCCGCAAAATGTTTTACGGTACGTACCAGCTGGCTTACATAGCTCATTTCATTATCATACCATGAAACCGTCTTTACCATTTGCGTATCGCCTACGGTTAATACCTTGGTCTGTGTGGCATCAAACAATGAACCGAAATGGGTGCCGATGATATCAGTGCTTACAATTTCATCTTCAGTATAACCGAAGCTTTCATTGGAGGCTGATTTCATGGCGGCATTTACTTCTTCTATGGATGTCTTTTTACCGAGGATGCTTACCAGTTCTGTGAGTGAACCTGTGATGGTGGGTACGCGTTGTGCGCTGCCATCCAGCTTGCCTTTCAGCTCTGGCAGTACCAGTCCGATGGCTTTTGCTGCGCCGGTAGAGTTAGGAACGATGTTGGCGGCAGCAGCGCGTGCACGGCGCAGATCACCTTTGGGGTGTGGCGCGTCGAGCGTATTCTGGTCGTTGGTATATGCGTGGATGGTGGTCATGATGCCGGTGGTGATGCCGAAAGTATCATTCAATACCTTGGCCATGGGCGCCAGGCAGTTGGTGGTACAGGAGGCGCAGGAGATAATGGTTTCACTGCCGTCGAGGATAGAGTGGTTTACATTAAATACCACGGTTTTGAGGTCACCGGTGGCGGGTGCGGAGATAACCACGCGTTTGGCACCTGCTTTAAGGTGGGCTGCGGCCTTGTCTTTATCTGTGAAGAAGCCGGTGCTTTCAATTACCACGTCTACTCCGTGGCTGCCCCAGGGAATCTGGGCGGGGTCTTTTTGAGCGTATATTTTTACGGTATCACCGTTTACAACTATGCTGTCATCAGTAGATTTTACATCAGCATCAAAGCGGCCCTGGGCGCTATCATATTTCAGGAGGTGGGCCAGTACTTTTGGGCTTGTTAAGTCATTAATGGCCACCACATCAATTCCTTCCATTTTATAAATCTGGCGATATACCAACCGGCCTATACGTCCAAAACCATTAATGGCGACTTTAACAGTACTCATTGTTCAATTGAATTTAATTAGTTAAAAAATTTGAGGTTCGAAGGTACAATAATGAAGTATATTCCGTGGTACATTTTCCATGCGGTGCAATGATGTCCAAAAGCGTATTTTTTGTGCATGAAAAAGGGCTAATAACTCTTAAAACGAAGCGGGGTAAGAAAAAAGCGGGTTATAATGGTCAAATACAGCAGAAAGAAAGAAAAAGGCTGGGAAATGAAAAAAGTTTTGGCGAAATTTGTTCCGGCGGTTATCTTTGCCATCCGAAAAAAACACGGCCCGTTCGTCTACCGGTTAGGACATCAGATTTTCATTCTGGTAATAGGGGTTCGATTCCCCTACGGGCTACCAAAGTAAGGAATCATCATTCCTGCAAATTTATAACCCACGTCAGAGATACTACTGGCGTGGGTTTTGTTGTTTTTGGAGGTTTTTCTTATAATTCCCGGTGTATTCTTTTCATTCAACACAGGAAACGGATTAAATGTATTCCCCGGAGG
>DATJGC010000266.1:0-5846 GCA_035495345.1 Chitinophagaceae bacterium
ATGGCTCCTGAAGGAGCCATTTAGTGTAGACTTTACTTTTGAAACAAACAAAGTGCCCACAAAATCCATCGGGCATTCAATGCCATCAATATCACGGTTACGGTAGAATGCCAGCGGCAGGTTTTTTATATAGAGCAGGCGGGTCTTGGCATCGTAATCGCCCCGCACATAATAACTCTGGTAACCACTCCTGAAATAATAGCCAAACACCCCTACCACTTCATTGCCACGTTGCTTTATCACCAGCTCAATCAGGTAATTATTATTGTTATTGCCCTTGGCGTTGGCTTCTGCAAGGCCGTACCAGCTGCCTGTTACCGTTTGCGACTGCAGGTTGAGGGTCAGCGCGACCAATATAACGAGTGGTAATAAACGCATAATATGAAGATAAAATAAATGTGTGATGTGTGATTTGAAGCAACCCTATTTCTTTTGGTTGCAGCACCACTGCAAGGGGAAAGAGAATTGTTTTAACAAAAGATTTGGCGCCTGGCCCGGTGCAAACGTTTGTGTTGGAGGAAGAATACGTGAAACAATTGCTCAACTGTACTTATTGAGGTAACGTTTTATTTCACGGTCCGTATCGCGGCCCTTGATGGTCTCGCGTTTATCATGCAGTTTTTTACCCTTGCCAATGCCTATTTCAATCTTGGCCAGGTTTTTCTCGTTAAAGAAAATTTTTAGCGGAACAATGGTGTAGCCTTTCTCCGTGGTTTTGGCTTCCAGCTTTTTAAGCTCACGCCGGGTAAGCAATAACTTTCTTTCCTGGGTGGGTTCATGTTTATGCGTGGTGCCGTAAGCATATTCAGAGATGTGCAGGCTTTTTACAAACAATTCTCCGTCTACAAAATAGCAGTAACTATCATTGAAGCTTGCCTTTCCGGCACGCAATGCCTTTACCTCTGTGCCTACCAGCACCATTCCGGCGATATAGCTGTCTTCTATAAAATACTCGTGGTAGGCTGCCCTGTTTCTTAATTCTGCCATGTAATTGACCTATTGATTGGGCAGGTATGGTCGCGGCCGTTTGCATGTTATGCTGGCGCGCCGCATATCTCTCCCCTAATTTTTGAAAAGTACCAGCAAGGTGGCCAGCTTTTCTTTCATTTCTTTTCTGTCTACAATAAAATCCAGGAAACCGTGTTCCAACAAAAATTCGCTTCGCTGAAAGCCTTCCGGCAGATCTTTTTTGATGGTCTCTTTAATTACGCGTGGTCCTGCAAAACCAATCAGTGCACCCGGTTCTGCAATGTTTAAATCGCCCAGCATACCAAAGGATGCGGAGATACCACCAAAAGACGGGTCGGTAAGCAATGAGATGTAAGGTATTTTGGCATCGGTTAATTCTGATAATTTTCCGGATACCTTGGCCAGCTGCATCAGTGAAAAGGCGCTCTCCATCATTCTGGCACCACCGCTTTTACAAATGATCATCAGTGGCGTGCGGTGTTGCAGGCAGAAGTCAACTGCGCGGGAAATTCTTTCACCCATTACACTGCCCAGTGAGCCGCCAATGAATTCAAAATCCATACAGGCAATCACCAGTTCATTCCCTTTTATTTTACCGCTGCCAACCCTGATGGAGTCAGTGATATCTGTTTTGGCCCAGGTTTCTTCCAGGCGCTTGGCATAAGATTTCAGATCCGTAAAATGCAGGAAGTCTTTGGAGCGGATATTTTCAAACATCACTTCATACTCGTCATTGTCGAACAAGATCTCAAAATATTCATCGCTGCCAATGCGGTGATGGTGGTTGCATTTAGGGCAGGTAAAAAGATGCTCGCGCAATTCATTAACGGTGCATATATAATTGCATTCAGGACATTTTACCCAAAGACCTTCAGGTGCTTCCTTCTTTTCTGCCGTGGTTGTTAAGATCCCTTTTTTTATTCTTTTAAACCAACTGGTCTTAGCTTCTTCATTCTGCCCTTCTTCACCCGCAAGGTTTGCATCAAAATCCTCCACTTTTTTTGCCATTCCATTATAGTTTAGGGCGGCTAAGATAAGAAACTACTGTCATTTACCATGCAGCGTACGAGTGGTTGGTATACAGCGCAAAAAAATAAGGTAATTGTTATTGAACTATGCGTTCCTGTGCTATTTTTGCAGCAACTGCTTTCATAATACCCTTATCTTCAGTATAGATAGAAAGCCCCTGTTTGTTTTTTAATTAATACTTCACAAATGAAATGGTCCGATTTCTTTACTTCCTCGGTAGGCAAAAAGTTCATTATGGCGCTGACCGGGATTTCCCTTATTTTATTTCTGGTGGTACACGTGGGGTTGAATGCCTGCATCTGGGCCAATGACGGGGGTGAAATGTTTAACAAGGCAGCACATTTTATGGGTGCCACCGTGGTGGTGCGCATTCTTGAAATTGGTTTGTTTGCCGGCATATTCCTGCACATTATACAGGGTTATGTATTAACCCTGCACAACAATAGCCGCCGCACGGTAAAATATGCGGTTAATTACGGACAAGGCAGCAAATGGTACAGCAGAAGCATGGGTTTGCTGGGCACGCTCATCCTGCTCTTCCTCATCATGCATATTTACCATTTCTGGACACCCAGCAGGCTGGGCGGCATTGCCAGTATCCACTCACTGGAACCCGTAACCTATATGGACGGCAGGGAGATTCACAATCTTTATGGAGAAATGCTGAAGGTTTTTCAGAACAATTTGGTCATTGTGGTATTATATGTATTGGGATGTATATCGCTTGCTTATCACCTGCTGCATGGTTTTCAAAGTTCATTGCGTACCATGGGCGTTCATAACAAGCGTTATATAGCGCTGATAAAAGCAACAGGTACGGCGTTTTCCATTATTGTGCCGCTTGCATTTGCAATGATGCCAATAAGCATGTACCTGGGCTGGGTAGTTTAGCGTTGCCGGCCGGGCAGCCCTTCGGCCCAAGATTCCACATTCTCATTAGCACTTTTATATTATGCTCAATTCAAAGATTCCTTCCGGTCCGCTGGACGCCAAATGGACAGACTACAAAGGCCATGTAAAACTGGTGAACCCGGCCAATAAAAGAAAGATTGAAGTGATAGTAGTAGGTACCGGTCTTGCCGGCGCCTCGGCAGCAGCTTCCCTGGGCGAGCTGGGCTATAAAGTAAAAGCGTTCTGCTTCCAGGATTCTCCCCGCCGCGCGCATAGCATTGCGGCGCAGGGCGGCATCAACGCAGCTAAGAATTATCAGAACGATGGCGATTCCGTGTTTCGCCTGTTTTACGATACCATTAAAGGCGGCGATTACCGCGCCAGGGAAGCCAATGTGCACCGCCTGGCAGAAGTAAGTGCCAATATAATAGACCAGTGTGTGGCACAGGGTGTACCCTTTGCCCGTGAATATGGCGGGTTGCTCAGCAACCGAAGCTTTGGCGGAACGCAGGTACAGCGTACCTTTTACGCAGCCGGACAAACCGGGCAGCAATTGCTGATTGGCGCCTACCAGGCCCTTGAAAGGCAGGTAGCCCTGGGCAATGTAAAAATGTATACCCGTCATGAAATGCTGGATGTGGTGGTAATAGATGGTAAGGCCCGCGGTATCATTACCCGCAACCTTATCAATGGAGAGCTGGAAAGACATTTCGGTCATGCGGTACTGTTATGCTCCGGTGGTTATGGCAATGTATTTTACCTGAGCACCAATGCCATGGGCAGCAATGTAACCGCTGCCTGGAAAGCGCATAAAAGAGGCGCACTGTTTGCAAATCCCTGCTTTACACAGATACATCCCACCTGCATACCGGTGAGCGGTGATCACCAGAGCAAACTCACGCTGATGAGTGAAAGCCTCCGCAACGACGGTAGGATCTGGGTGCCCAAGACCAAGGGCGATACCAGGCGCGGTAATGAAATACCCGAGGAAGAGCGCGATTATTACCTGGAAAGAAGGTACCCTGCCTTCGGTAACCTGGTACCAAGAGACGTGGCTTCTCGCGCAGCAAAAGAAAGATGCGATGCCGGTTATGGCGTGGGCTCTTCCAAACAGGCCGTGTTTCTGGATTTTGCGGCTGCCATTGTACGTTATGGAAAAATTGAATGCGGTATACATGGCAAGGAAAATGCCCCTGAAGAAGAAGTAATAAAGCTGGGCAAGGACGTAGTGAAAGAAAAATATGGTAACCTGTTTGACATGTACCAGAAAATAACCGGTGAAGATCCGTATGAGCAACCCATGCGCATCTACCCGGCCGTGCATTATACCATGGGTGGCCTGTGGGTAGATTATGAATTGCAAACTACCGTGCCCGGTCTGTATGCATTGGGTGAAGCTAATTTCAGTGATCATGGTGCCAACCGGCTGGGCGCCTCTGCACTCATGCAGGGCCTGGCAGATGGCTATTTTGTGATACCGTATACCGTAGGTAATTACCTGGCAGATGAAATACGCACGAATGCTATTCCTACAGACCATCCTGCGTTTGTAGCAACAGAAAAAGCAGTGGCAGACAGAATTCAGCAACTGGTAAGTATACAGGGTAAGCAAACCGTGGAAAGTTTCCATAAACGCCTCGGCAAAATAATGTGGGATAAATGCGGCATGGCACGCAATGCCACCGGCCTGCAGGAAGCCATTGCAGAAATACAACAATTGAAAAAAGAATTCTGGAGCGATGTAAAGATACCCGCAGATGCCAACGGTATGAACCCTGAACTTGACAAGGCCAACCGCGTGGCAGATTTTATTGAACTGGGCGAGCTGATGTGCAAGGATGCACTCGACCGCAATGAAAGCTGTGGCGGGCATTTCCGCGAAGAAAGCCAGACAGAAGAAGGCGAGGCAAAACGTGATGATGCTAACTATGCTTATGTAGCAGCATGGGAACTGAAGGGCGATAGCCAGTGGGAACTGCACAAAGAACCGCTTGAGTTTGAAGTGGCCAAACCGAGCCAGCGAAGCTATAAATAAGAATTTGCTATTACTTACTGCAGTTGACGATCATCTTCTGCAGCGCACAGCAAACGCTGGCGTCTTTAACACCATAATGAAATACTAAGGATGGAACACTATCACATGAATTTGACCCTGAAAATCTGGCGGCAGAAAAACAGCAAAGACAAAGGCGGTTTTGTAACCTACCAGGTTAGTAATATTTCTTCTGAAATGTCTTTTCTTGAGATGATAGATGTGCTCAACGAGCGGCTCATCACTGAAGGCCAGGACCCGGTGGCGTTTGACCATGATTGTCGTGAAGGCATCTGTGGCAGCTGTTCCATGTACATCAATGGCAAGCCACATGGCCCGTGGAAAGCCAATACTGTTTGCCAGTTGCACATGCGCGCTTACAAAGATGGTGATACCATTGTTATTGAACCCTGGAGGGCAGACCCATTCCCGGTTATCAAAGACCTGGTAGTAGATCGTTCTGCGTTTGACAGAATCATTCAGGCAGGCGGTTTTATTAGCGTAAACACCGGTAACGCGGTAGACGGCAATGCCATACCCGTAAATAAAGATGCAGCAGATACTTCTTTTGCCAACGCCATGTGCATTGGCTGCGGCGCCTGCGTGGCGGCCTGTAAAAACAGCTCTGCACTCTTGTTTGTTTCTGCCAAGGTTTCTCACCTGGCACTGCTGCCACAGGGTTCGCCCGAAAGAAAAACCCGTGTGCTGAACATGGTAGCGCAGATGGACAAGGAAGGCTTTGGCAGCTGCACCAATACCGGCGCCTGCGAGGCCACCTGCCCCAAGGAAATATCCATCACCAATATTGCCCGCCTCAATGCAGAATATTTCAGTGCCGGGTTAACGGTGGATAAGTAGTCAAGTCAAAATTCAAAAGTAAAAAGTAAAAAAGCGACACCGAATAAAGTCAAATTCAAAAAGCGAC
>DATJGC010000267.1:0-9266 GCA_035495345.1 Chitinophagaceae bacterium
ACCTTCGTTGCCAATGGCAATACCTATTATTATGGCAATAATGGCTACAGTTGTTCAAGCGGCCCGGGGTATGAACCATTGAGCATCGCAGCTACTTCAAACAAAGTTCAATTTAAACTGGCGCTGGAAGCACACCAGCAAGGCAAAACCAGCTTTGTTGTTTTTTGTAATGACTGTGCGAGACTGGGTATTGAAAGATGGGTGGTCTGTACGGAGAAAATGACATGCACTTATTTTAATAAGGCCGGACAAGAATTATTGGTTGAACCCATTCGGGGTTAAGAGGGTGAAAGAGAAAAGGAGCTATGGTGTTGCTAGGAGAATAAAAGAGAAAAGGAGCTGTTGTGTCGCTAAGGGATTGAAAGAGAAAAGGGACTGTTGTGTCGCTAAGGGATTGAAAGAGAAAAGGGGCTGTTGTGTCGCTAAGGGATTGAAAGCGAAAAGGGGCTGTTGTGTTGCTAAGGGATTGAAAGAGAAAAGGAGCTTGCTTGGAGTTCGCTTCGCTCATTTTTTTGTCGCACAGAGGGCGCGGAGCTAACAGAGGGGCTAAGAGATTGAAGAGAAAAGGGGCTGTTGCTGAGAATTCGCTTCGCTCAGGATTTTTCACGAAGAGGGCGCGGAGCTAGCAGAGTATTGAGGCTTGTGGATGAGAAGGTTTCGGACGCTTTATCTCCTTTTCACTTTAACCCTTTACCCTCTTTCCCCCCTTTTTCTCTTAGGTTCTCTTAGGCTCTATCGCTGATCGAAATCTATAAAGACATGCTGGCTGCGCGGATGAGACTGGCAGGTAAGGATATAGCCATTCTTCAATTCTTCTGGTTCCAGCGCGTAATTATTGTCCATACTCACCTCTCCACTTACCAGTTTGGCGCGGCAGGTAGCGCAAACACCGCCCTTGCAGGCAAATGGCAGATCGGCGCCCTGCGCAAGGGCAGCGTCTAAAATGGAATCAGCATTGCCGGCCAGGGTAAAATCAAAGGTTAGACCGTCTAGCCTGATGGTAATATTGGCAGGGTTGCCGGCCGCGAAATCATTGCTGGCAGGCGACAAACTTCTTTCAGCCATTTGTTTACCGGGTGCACTGAACAACTCGTAATGAATCTTTTTAGCCGGCACCTGTCTTCCTTCCAAAAATTCCTTTACCGTAAAGATCATTTCGGCCGGGCCGCATAAAAAGAATTCATCTATTGAGTTGATATTAACCAGTCGGTCAAAAATTAATTGACATTTTGCGGCATCAATCCTTCCTTCGTTCAGCGGGTTATCGGTTTTCTCGCGACTAAAAATATGGTGCACCAGCAAGCGCTGCATGTACAGGTTTTTTAGTGCCTCCAGGTTTTCCCTGAAAATAATAGAAGCCCGGTTTTTGTTGCCGTAAAACAAGGTAAAGCTGCTGCCGGGTTCCGTAGCCAGCACGGTCTTAATGATAGATAATATGGGCGTAATGCCACTCCCTGCGGCAAAAGCGATGTATTGCTTTTTGTTACCTGGATGAAGCGTTGTAAAAAATTTGCCGGAAGGAGGCAGTACATCTATCTGCACGCCTGGTTGTAAATGTGTTGCGGCCCAGGAAGAAAACTTTCCGTCTGCTACCCTTTTTATGGCAATGCGCAGCTCGCCTTCCAGCGGGCTACTGCAAACAGAGTAAGATCTGCGCAGTTCTTCGCCATTAATCATTGCTTTTATGGTGATGTTCTGTCCTTGTGTAAAAGCAAAAACCTCTTTCAGATGGGCGGGCACGGCAAAGGCTACGGAAATGCAGGAGGCTGTTTCCCTGCGTACATCAATCACCTCCAACTGCTGAAAATGCGTAGCCACCGTTATTTATTTTGAAGACCTCCAATCAGTATGGCAATCATGTTTTCTTCCAGCACTTCACCACTGATCTTTTGCTTACTGCGGTGCCAGCTTTCAATGCCGCTAACCGCATGCAGCATAATCAGCACGGCCGTGGGCGCATCAATCTTTTTTATCTCGTTTTTGCGGATGCCTTCTTCAATGATGGAGGCAATGCGCTGCCGGTAAACCCGGCGTTGTGTCTGAATATTAGAGAGATAAGGGTCGGTAAGGTGTTTCCACTCACGGTCGCTCACATACACTTCTTCATAATGATGCACCATCTGCTGTATATGAAACCGTAGCACGGCTTCAATTTTTTTGATGGAAGAAATGTCTTCAGCATCCACCTTATCTATATGGCTCATAAATTTATTGGCCACCTTAAAGCAAAGTTCCTGCAAAATTTCGGCCTTGGAGCTGATATGGTTGTACAGGCTTGCAGCTTCCACCCCTACCTGTTCGGCTAAGTCGCGCATAGAAGTAGCACTAAAACCCCTTTCCCGAAAGAGGCGCGCCGCCGTTTCAATAATGGTTTCTTTGCGGGTGCTGTTTTTCCGCTGCCGTATTTTAGCCATATAAAAAACTTAGGCTGCAAAATTACTACTAACTGGTAACAAATGTTAGTTACCTAATCATTTACCCCTGGTTTTCTTTATGGCCCTGGGCCCATTTTTCTTTTGCTGCACTAGCATTAGCAGCTAAAAAGCCGTAGGTTTGCGCCGGTTTTTACAATAGTAACCAATTACGTCATCAAACAAACAGTATGTCTTTAATAGCGGTAGGTACCATGGCTTTTGATGCCATTGAAACGCCTTTTGGCAAAACGGATAAAATTGTAGGCGGCTCTGCCACTTATGTAGCTTATGCAGCCAGTTACTTTGTAAAGCCAGTACAACAGGTATCTATTGTAGGATATGATTTTCCGCAGGAGGAAATGGATGAAATGAAGCGCCGCGGCATTCAGCTGGAGGGCGTGGAAATTGTGAAAGATAAAAAATCGTTTTTCTGGAGCGGCAAGTATCATATGGATATGAACAGTCGTGACACACTGATAACAGATCTTAATGTGCTCATGGACTTTAACCCTACTATTCCTGCATCTTACCAGGGCGCCGACTTTGTAATGCTGGGCAACCTTGACCCCGTTATTCAAAAACAGGTAATACAACAGTTAAAGCCCCGTCCGAAGCTGATAGTAATGGACACCATGAATTTCTGGATGGATATAAAAATGCCGGAACTGCAGGAAGTGCTGCAACTGGTAGATGTATTGATGGTGAATGATAGCGAGGCAAGACAACTCAGCGGCGAATTTTCTATTGTAAAAGCTGCCAAGAAGATCATGGCCATGGGCCCCAAATACCTGATTATAAAAAAAGGCGAACATGGCGCCTTGCTGTTTCATAACAATGAAGTCTTTTTTGCACCTGCCTTACCGTTAGAAGAAGTGTTTGACCCTACCGGCGCGGGCGATACTTTTGCCGGTGGTTTTGTAGGCTATCTTGCCAAGACCAATGATATTTCATTTGAAAATATGAAAACGGCCATCATTGTAGGCTCTGCCATGGCATCCTTCTGCGTAGAAAAATTTGGTCCGGACCGCCTCAAAGAAATCAGCAAAGAAGCGATTGATAAACGCATCCAGGAATTTGTAAGCCTCGTAAGCTTCGACATTGAACTTGGTTAACCGCTGGTAGCAGGCCAGCCGCATTTTATCAAATAAAGATTTCTTCCGTATAAAGTTTTAGTATTTTCATACCTGACCTAAACTTCAGGCATATGAAAAAATTGCTTTCACCGGCAGCCATGCTATTGCTGCTGGTAACCATTGCTTTTTCCTGTAAAGAACAATCCGCCGCAACAACAGCGGGCACCAAAAAATTCCTCGACAGCTCTACCATGGACCCCGCCGTAAAACCGGGCGATAATTTCTTCAACTATGTAAATGGCGGCTGGGTTAAAAGAACTACCATTCCGCCTACAGAAAGCAGCGCCGGCGCCGTGCTGGATATGTATAACCGCACCAAGGAACATCTTCACGCTATTTTAGACAGTGCCGCCAAAGGTGGTTTTGCCAATGGAAGCATTGAACAGAAAGTGGGCGATTTTTATGCATCAGGCATGGATTCTGCCACCATCGACCAGCTGGGCTATACCCCTATAAAACCTACCCTGCAACAGATTGACGCCATTAAAGACCCTGCAGGCATCATGCAATTTGTTGCGCAGCAAACCACAGAAGGAAAAGATATTGTAATTGCTGCGGGTATTGGGCCAGACGACAAGAACAGCACAGTTAATATTGCCTTCCTTCAGCAAACAGGGCTTGGCCTGCCAGATAAAGATTATTATTTCAACACAGACCCTGCCACTGCAGGTATTGTGAAGGCTTACCAACAGTATATCACAAAGCTCTTTACGCTTACCGGAGATGATAGTGTTTCCGCACAGAAAAAAATGATGGCGGTGTACAATCTAGAAAAACAAATGGCCACCAGCCATCGGAGCAATGTAGAATTGCGCGATCCGCAAAAGAACTATAATAAGATGTCCGTTGCCCAGCTCAACAAATCAATGCCCGTGATTGGCTGGTCGTCTTTATTTTCTGCCATCGGTTTTAAAGTAGATTCTGTAAACGTACAGCAGCCTGTCTACTATACTAAAATAAACCAGTTGCTTTCTTCTGTACCGGTAGACAGCTGGAAGGCCTATTTGCGTTTTCATGTGCTGGATGGCGCCGCCAACGCTTTAAGCAGTGATTTTGTAAATGCCAGCTTTGCGTTTAGCAGTACGCTTACCGGCCGCAAGCAATTAAACCCCCGCTGGGAGCGCATGTATGAATCTACAGACGCCAACCTGGGTGATCCGCTGGGTGAACTCTATGTAAAAAAATATTTTGGTGCCGATGCAAAAGATCGGATGCTGGAACTGGTGAACAACCTGCAAACCGCTTTTGAAGCAAGAATTAAAAAGCTGGACTGGATGAGCGATAGCACCAAAAAAGTATCGATCGATAAACTGCATGCCATCATTAAAAAAATAGGTTACCCTGACAAGTGGCGAGATTATAGCAAGGTTACAATTGACAGGCACAAATATTTTGAAAACCTGGTAGCCTGCGCAAAAGATGAATACCAATACCAGCTGAATAAACTGGGCAAACCGGTAGACAAAACCGAATGGGCCATGACGGCGCCCACCATCAATGCCTACTATAATCCTTCTTTCAACGAGATTGTCTTTCCTGCGGGCATATTGCAACCACCCTATTTTGATCCAACCGCCGATGATGCCATCAACTATGGCGGCATTGGTATGGTCATTGGCCACGAAATGACCCATGGCTTTGACGATCAGGGTTCGCAATATGATAAAAACGGCAACCTTAAAACATGGTGGAGCCCGGCCGATTACGAGAAGTTTAAGGGTAAAACAAAAATGGTGGTAGACCAGTATAACAAATTTACAGTGCTGGATACACTGCATGTAAACGGTGCGCTCACCACTGGTGAAAATATTGCAGATATCGGCGGCATCAATATTGCGTACGACGCATTTAAAATGACCAAACAGGGACAGGATACCACGCGTATAGACGGCCTTACGCCCGACCAGCGTTTCTTTCTTTCTTTTGCACAGGGCTGGAGAAGCAAATTCAAAGATGAATCTGTACGCCGGCGCATCAAAGGTGATCCTCATTCACCGGCCATCCACCGCGTAAACGGTCCGTTGATGCATTGCCCGCCATTCTACACCGCCTTTAATATACAACCAGGTGATAGTATGTATGTGGAAGAGAAATATCGTATTCATATTTGGTAAGCAACTGCCCGTTAAAACCGCCTGGCAAGCGTTAGCGCCTGTTTAAATTTTTTTGTATTGCCCTGCAGGGTGAATACTTCGCTGAGTACAATATAAACGCCCATGGGTAATGGCTGTGCATTATCGCCCAGTCCATCCCAGCGGAAATATCCCTGCTGGCTGCAAATTGCGTTGCGGGTGAGTAGCCGCACCGGGCGCCCGCTGGCATCATAGATAGTGATATTGCAGGTATATCCCTGCGTTGGAAACTGGTACTGGATACTTACAAAATCATCGAGCCCGTCATTGTCGGGCGAAAAAATGGGTGCCGATAAAGAAAGGGCTGCCTGCGGTAAGCCGTCTGTATGAAACTGAGAGTTTATATAGCCCGGTGTACCATAGCCGGCACTGGTAGCAGCAGAATGCCAGTTCATTGCTAGCTGAGAAGGCTGGTTATAATCAATACGCTCCAGCGCAACGCCTTCATCGTTATTGAGTAATTTAAAATGCCAGTGCGCGTCGTACGCCACTTCATCAATGAGTACACCTTGTGCGTTTAGCAAGAGTACATCGCCTTTGTCATCAGGCATGGAAGGCATAGCACTTGTTTGCAGCAGGGCCGCCCTGTCTTTTGTAAGGTATTGCCTGCTTACGGCAACAATATCATCAGTAACCAAAACGTAATCTCCCGGAAACAAAAGCCGGTGGCTGCTGCTGATCTGCTGGGCCTTGCTTACAGCACCTGTGGTATTGCGCGTGGCGGTATAACATTCACTCAGGTCAATGACATGGCTGCTGCGGTTGTACAACTCCAGGTAATCTGTACCGCCGGCCCATGGGTTAAAGAGAATTTCATTGATAACAATATCATTTGCGCCTGCGTTTACCGCACGTCCCAGTCTTGCGCTGTGGTGAGCACCAATGCTATTGCCCGCACAATCACTTACCGCGGTAACGGTAATATCATACAACTGGTTAGGGCTAACAGGCGCGGCAGTTTCTATTATAACGGTTATGAACAGTGGCGAAACCGGTGTTGCGGCAATGGCCTTGCCAATACTGCTTATATTGTAATTGCCCGCGTTTGCGGCAGACAGGCTATTCAGCGGTTCATCAAACTGCAATTCTACATGGGTATCGTCTTTTACAAACACAGACAATAATGCAGGCGGCTGTGCATCTTTGTTTACGGCATTAACTGAATTTACCTGTCCCGGTGTACCGCCATTGGCTGCCTTGCTGGCCACCCAGTTACCGGCACCTGCACAGGCATTTTTTACATCTATCATTTCAAGGCTCCAGCCGCCGAGGGCTTTAACGGTGTTTGCATACCAGCTGCTGTTGTAAGCAACAGCATGAATGCTGGTGCCATTGGGTGAGAGCAGGTAAAGCAATTCTCCGTCATTATCCAACGATGGAAAATTGCTGATACCTATTACATGGCCAAACAAAGACAAAACGGCTGTGTTGCTATTGCTGCACAGCACTACTACGCTGTCTGGTAAAAGAAGGTAACTGTTGCTGATTAGCGCCGTACCCGCACCGTCTCCAATTCGGCATCCCTGCAGGTTCACTGTTTGGTTTGATGTATTTCTTAATTCAATGTATTCAACAGGGGGTAGTCCTACAACGGGCGAAGGATCTGCCATTATCTCGTCTATTACCACCTGGTAACGTTGTATAGCCTGCGCACTGGTAGATAATTGCAGTACTAGCAGAACGACTGTTAGTTTACTTTTCATGATAAGGTTTCCAGAAAGTTAGCCAGTAAACATTGCATGCGGAGAAGACAGCATCCTGTTTTTTCACCAAATAATTTTGGTTTAATAACGATGCTGTATTACTTTTGGTCCTCATGAAAATTACAATGACAATTACAAAGCGCATAAAGAAACAATCCTTTTCGGGAGCTGTTTGATCGTTTTGTACATTACAAGATATTCAGGGCCCCCGGTACACACCGGGGGTTTTTTATTATATCACCTTTAAAAAAAACAGGAAACGGACAACCGTTCAATCTGGTTGCAAAAAACACAAGTATGAAACAGTTAAAAGTTGCAGTGGTAGGCGCTACCGGGCTGGTAGGCACCAAAATGTTACAGGTATTGGCTGAAAGAAACTTTCCGGTAGCGGATTTATTACCCGTTGCCTCTGAAAAATCTGTGGGTAAGGAAGTAGAATTTAAGGGAAAGAAATACAAGGTAGTAAGCATGACAGATGCCATTGCAGCAGCACCGGATGTAGCTATATTTTCAGCAGGCGGCAGCACCTCGCTTGAGTGGGCGCCCAAGTTTGCAGCGGCCGGCATAACCGTCATTGATAACTCCTCTGCCTGGAGGATGGACCCCAGCAAGCCCCTGGTAGTACCGGAAATAAACGCCGATATTTTAACGGCTAAGGATAAAATCATTGCAAACCCCAATTGCTCCACCATTCAGATGGTGGTGGCATTGCAGCCGCTCCATAAAAAATACAATATTGAAAGAATTGTTGTATCCACGTACCAGAGCGTTACCGGCACGGGCGTAAAAGCGGTTACACAACTTATGAATGAACGCAAAGGCATTAAGGGTGATATGGCCTACAAATATCCCATAGATCTGAATGTGATTCCGCAGATTGATGTATTTACAGAGAATGGTTATACCAAGGAAGAGATGAAAATGGTAAAAGAAACCAAGAAAATCATGCGTGATGACAGCATCCGGGTAACTGCCACCACCGTGCGCATACCGGTAATGGGCGGGCACAGTGAATCTGTAAACGTAGAATTCAGCAAAGACTTTGATCTTGATGAAGTAAAAGCCCTGCTAAGAGCGGCACCCGGCGTGGTAGTGGTAGATGATATTGCCAGCCAGCAATACCCCATGCCCATGGATGCGCATGAAAAAGACGAGGTATTTGTAGGCAGGTTAAGAAGAGACGAGTCTCAGCCCAACACACTCAATATGTGGATTGTGAGCGATAACCTGCGCAAGGGCGCTGCCACTAATGCCGTGCAAATTGCCGAATACCTGAACGAAAGAAATATCTTTTAAGCGTAAGCTTCTAACTATAGCCGCAGTAGCGCAGCATTAAAACTGTTTGCGCTGCTGCGGCATTGTTATTTTTTAACGGCTGCCGGTAAGCTGCAGTTTTTCTACAGCAGACCCGTTTCGTTTTTCTTCGCTGGCGCGCAAGACAAGGGTATCACCTACAGAGAGTGCGCCGTAAACTTCTACCTTGCCATCTGCTTCGCGGCCATTCTTTACATCTATCCACTGTGCTTTGCCGTTAGTGATCCTGATTACAAAGATTTTTTCGCTGGAGTTTACCATGGCAGTTTTAGGTACTATAAAACCGCTGTCTATCGCCGCCGTGGGTATGTATACTTCCGCTACCATGCCAGGCAATAGTTTGCGGTCTTTGTTAATAATATCCATTTCTATTCTTTCTGCGCGCAGCCGCGTATCCAGTGAGCCCGCAAAACGTTTGGCAAAGGCGGTAAATTTTTCATTGGCCAATCCCTTTACGGTAAAGCTGATGTTAGTGGTAGGCTTAATATATGCCGCAACGGCTTCAGGCACCATAATGGCCAACCGCAGTTTTTGCTGGTCTTGCAACACAAACATGGGTTGTTCTGAACC
>DATJGC010000268.1:0-12424 GCA_035495345.1 Chitinophagaceae bacterium
TCTTTTACAATAAGCAGTTCTTCTGTATTACTGTGTGTATGGGGCGGATGCGCCGCCTGCCCGGGTTGTAAGATGGTAACATGTGCCTCCAGGTTAGAAAGTAAAGACGTGCGACCATCCATAATTTGCACCCGCAGGCGGCTGGAGTCTTTCTGCACCGGCAAGGCGCTTAATGTGTACACATGCGCCGGCAATGTATCTCCCTGCGCATGTACAGCAACTACGGTGAAGCACAGCAGGCAGAAGAAAATGTATTTTGTCATGGTGAGCGTTCGTTATAAAATGAAGTTACGTGTTTACCTGCTAGTGAATAATAGCAAGTGCTGTTGCCATGCCCGCCAACCGGCATGGTAAGCAAACAACTGCAAAACACGTGATTCCAAACCTGAGAAGAATTACCTTTGCGCCCATGAAGATTTTGATGGTTTGCCTGGGCAATATTTGCAGAAGCCCGCTGGCAGAAGGAATTTTGCAAGACAAGGCCTGGAAGGCAGGATTGCACTGGAGTGTTGAAAGCGCCGGCACCAACGGCTATCACGTGGGTGAGGCACCCCACCGCCTCTCGCAAAAAGTGGCCCGGCTCCGTGGCATTGATATTTGCCAGCAACGGGCCAGGCAATTTGTAGCCGCAGATTTTGAACGGTTTGATAAAATTTATGCCATGGCTGCAGACGTGCTGGAAGACATGAAAAGAATAGCAAAGAACAAATTTGACGCACAAAAAGCAGACCTGCTCATGAATGAATTGTTTCCCGGTCAGCACAAAGACGTGCCAGACCCCTGGTACGGACCAGAACCCGGCTATCATGATGTATATGATATGATTGAAGCCGCCTGCGACAAAATCATTGAAAAAGCAATGGCCGAAAAACAAAACGCATAAATTTTCAAACCCGTCCAGTTATGGCCAAAGTAAATGCCTCCATACCCCAGGGCACGCGTGATTTTGGTGCTGCCACAGTGCGCAAACGCAACCACATCTTCAATATCATCCGCCAGTCTTTTGAGTTGTATGGCTTTCAGCCGCTGGAAACCCCCGCCATGGAAAACCTTGACACCCTCATGGGAAAATATGGCGATGAAGGCGATAAACTGATTTTCAAAATTCTCAATAATGGCCTGAACGACCCCAAGAATATTGAAAAAGCAAAAACGGGTTTTGAACAGGTACTGGCGGGTAAGAACAACAAAAACATAACCGAACGCGCCCTGCGCTATGATCTTACTATTCCCTTTGCGCGTTATGTATCCATGAATATCGGTCAACTAACGTTGCCGTTTAAGCGCTATCAAATACAGCCCGTATGGCGCGCAGACCGCCCGCAAAAAGGCCGCTACCGGGAGTTTTACCAGTGTGATGCAGATGTGGTGGGCAGCCATTCACTGCTCAATGAAATAGAACTCACTACCCTCTATGCAACTGTCTTTCGGCAATTGGGTATACCCGTAGAAATAAAAATTAACAGCCGTAAAATACTGGCAGCACTCGCGGAAATATGCGGAGGCAGTACAGTGCTGAATAATATTACCATTGCCATCGACAAACTGGATAAGATTGGAATGGAAAAGGTAAAAGAAGAATTGCTGAGCAAGGGGCTGCAACCAGAACAGATAGCTATTATTGAACAATACCTGCTCATTACCGGCAGCAACCAGCAGAAAATGGCTGCCATCACCCAGCTACTTGGACATACTGACACCGGAAAAAAAGGCATCGAAGAATTACAATTTATCATCGGCTACCCCGCCGTAAACGAAGCCGAAACAGCACTGCTGGTGGATTTTACACTGGCACGCGGACTGGATTATTACACTGGCGCCATACTGGAAGTAAAAGCAAGTAATGTACAAATGGGCTCCATTGGCGGCGGCGGACGATATGATGACCTCACCGGCACCTTTGGCGTACCCGGCATACCCGGTGTGGGTATCTCCTTTGGGGTAGACCGTATCTACGACGTAATGGAAGAATTACAATTGTTTCCTGCCGCTGTGCAAACTGGCACCACGGTATTGTTTTTTAACCTGGGCGCTGCAGAAAGCAGCCAGGCTTTTACCCTCATGCAACAATTAAGGAAACAACAAATAAGCTGCGAGCTTTACCCCGAAACGGTAAAATTTGATAAGCAATTTAAATACGCAGAGAAAAAAAATATTCGTTTTGTGGTTATCATAGGCAGCCAGGAACTGGCCAATGCCACCTGCACAATAAAAGACCTGCAAAGCGGTGAACAACAAACCATTGCCCAGCAAGCCCTTCTTCAATTTGCTTTTAGCTGATAGAAAGCAACGCTTCATTACCGCCGGCCAGCCTGCAAAACAGCTAAATTATCCTCTACCTGCCGTAGGTAAAAAAAAGGGCAAAGGGTTCTTTAATCCTGTTTTAATGTATATCTTAGATGCCGGCTCTTTCAACAGCCCTTAACCAGTATCCCGGAAAGCCGCTACAAGCACCAGGATGCGCATCATTACTACTGCATATACTTTCTCTCTCCGCCGGCTGTATTTTATTAGCCTTCGTTGCTGCCTACCCGTTATACTTTGCTTTTTATTGCCTTCATCGCTTACCGCCCAGCAAAATATTATCCGCGGTAATGTTAGTAACCAGTTTACCCTGGAAAGAATACCCTTTGCAAGTGTTATGCTGGCAAAAAGCGGGCGTGGTACATTAACAGACAGTCTGGGCAATTTCCGCCTTGTACTTACGCAGCCAAACGATAGCCTTATTATTACTTATGTAGGTTATAAACGGCTGGCCCTAGCAGTGCGGGCAACTAAGGATACCGGCAGCCTGTCCTTGCTGTTGTACCAGGGCAAGGATGCCGACAGTGTTATTGTATCACACACGTACAACAAAGGCTTACTATGGTGGAGGCGCATCGTAAAAAATAAAACGCTGAACAACCCCTACAAATACAATTCTTACAGCTATGAGTTGTACAATAAGCTGGAGTTTGACATCAACAATATAGACCGCAATGGCTTTAACCAGTATAAATTATTAAGACCTTTTGGGTTTATACTGGATAATATAGACAGCGTATCAGAAACGCGGCCCTTTTTGCCGGTGTTTATCACAGAAACCATTTCAGACTTCTTTTACAGCGCCAGCCCCTACCGTGCAAAGGAAGAAATAAAGGCGGTGCAAACCACCGGCATAAAAAATGAAACCGTTTTGCAGTTCATTGGTGGCCTTAACCAGCGCATCAATGTCTATGAAAATTTTATGCAGCTGTACGGAAAAGAGTTTATCAGTCCGCTCAGCAGCCAGGGAGAAAATTATTATAATTATCGCGGGGCAGATACACAATACATCGCCGGGCAAAAATATTATCACCTGTATTTCTCTCCGCGCCGCGAGGGTGAAAATACTTTCTCCGGAGACTGCTGGGTACAAAGCAGCAGCTGGGCCGTAAAAAAAATTAACCTGACCATTTCTGCCACGGCCAATATTAACTATGTAAACAAGATGAGTATTGTGCAGGAGTTTACGCAGCAGGCAGACAATACCTGGATTTTTTTGAAAGACAAGTTTGTGGTGGATATGTCGCCCATGAAAAGAAACAAGTTATCCATCATTGCCAGAAAGACCAGCATGTACAATGATGTAGCGGTTAACCAACCCTTCATTGCAAAAAAACTTTCTGCCAATCCTTCGAAGGAGCAGGTGCTGCTATCAGACAGTGCAAGACTGCGCAGCGCCAACTACTGGCAGTTGAACCGTCCCGAACCCTTGAGCGTAAATGAGCAGAAAGTGTATAAAATGGTGGATACGCTTACTTCCATTCCATTGTTCAAAAAGTACACCAATACGCTGGAGTTTATTGTGGATGGAAGAAAGAAATTCGGCAAGATAGAAATTGGTCCCTGGTACAAATGGGTCAGTCGCAACCAGCTGGAAAAAATGCGCCTTCGTTTTGACCTGGCCACCACCAAGGCCTTCAGCGAGCATTTATACCTGCATGGTTATCTTGCCTATGGTTTTGGCGATCATGCATTGAAAGGAAAGGGTGAAGTAAAATACAAATTTCCCGGCGATGCCGGCTACAGTATACATGTGTCTTATACGCAGGACCTGGACAATGGCCGGGCGCGGTACAATGATGAAGACATCACCACTGACAATATGTTCAGCCAGCTGATACGGCGGCCAGGCATCCGACAGAAATTTATGCTGGTGAATGAAATAAAATTTTCAGCTACCAAAGAATGGCCCAACGCATTTTCTGTGCAGCCCTTCCTCCTGCGCACCAGCTATGAAACCTTTGCACCACTACCACATAAAGATTCACTTTTTCTAACGGGTAAAGACATTACCGGTAGTGAATTGGGCTTGAAGCTGCGCTATGCCCCTGGCGAGAAGAAGATTGTAACACACCGGAAAGACATCAAAATACAGGGTAACCATCCTGTCTATGAACTGAGGTATGCAGAAGGCATCCAGGGGCTGATGGGCGGGCAATACAACTACCGCAAACTGCATGGCATGGTATCGCAGAAATTCAGGCTGCATGGCTGGGGCAGTGTAAATTACCAGGTATACGCCGGCAAGATATTCAGTGATGCATTGCCATTTATGTTACTGGAGCTACACCCGGGCAATGAGATCTACTATTACAGCAAGCAGGGCTTTAACCTGATGAACCGTTTTGAGTTTTACAGCGATGCCTATGCGGGTTTTAACGTAGAGCACGATTTCGAAAAAAAATTGCTGAACCTGTTGCCCTTCATGCGAAAAACAAATATGCGGCAGTTCTGGAACCTGAAGGGTGTATGGGGTGATCTTACCAATAAAAACCGCCAACTGAATCATATAGAGTACGGCAATTACCGTTTGCGGACTTTAAAGGGGCATCCGTACATTGAAGCAGGCACGGGACTGGATAATATCTTTCGCTTTTTGCGGGTAGACCTTGTATGGCGTTTTGCCCCGCCGCTGAATACGCCAGCCGGCATGCCGCCACCCGCTTTTAAAAACTCCAGCAGCAGCTTCGGCGTATTCGGCAGTTTTCATTTTCAATTATGATGTTGCAAACATCTCCGCCTGCTACCGGTACAACTGCTTATTTACAACCGCATATATTTTATCTGTTACTATGGCATCTGTAAGCCGAAGCATGGCCAAACGGGCAGCTTCTTTTTCACCTTCCAGCACATAACCACTGGCATCTATGTGCACACCGGCAATCTTGCGGGCCTCATCGCGCTTAAAAACAGCAATACCGTTAAAGCTGACAATATTAAAGGTATCGCCCTTTGTTTTTTCAAGCACAGATACGCCTGCACTGGAACTCATGGAGATAACGCCATTCTCAAAGGTTACTACCGCTTCTTCAATAACACTGCCCGGCGGAAATTTATATTTGCCAATGAGTTCTTTGCCGGTACTGTCTTGAGCGGCTGCTGCCAGGCTAATGAGCAATCCCAATAGGCAAGCGGTAAAAATCTTGTTCATGGTTGTATTGATTTATTGAAAGATAAATGCTTTGCGGGAAATGGTAAGTTAAGAAATTCGAAAGTAAAAAAGCTTTTGCTACGAGAACAATTCAAAAGTAAAAAGTAAAAAGTCAAAAAGCTTTTGCTTGGTTGGTTGCATGCGGCGTTCGGTTTGCGTAGATTAGATAACCGAAGTCTAAGCATGTTATTACAAGACCAAGCTGTTGCAAGACTTCGGTTATCTTGCGCGGCCTCGATAAACTGCTTGCTTAGCGGCGTTCGGTTTGTTGAGAATAGATAACCGAAGTCTAAGCATGTTATTACAAGACCAGGCTGTTGCAAGACTTCGGTTATCTTGCGCGGCCTCGTTGCGTCGCTGCGAGAAAGAAAAGAACTAAAAACTATTCAAAGCAAATGAACTAAAGACTGAAAACTGCAAACTGAACTAGGAACTCGGAACTTAGAACTCGGAACTTAGAACTCGGAACTTAGAACTAAGAACTAAGAACTAATGAGTGATGCCCGCATCCTTAAACCAGTCTGTCAACCGATCTGGCCAGGAGGATAAACTTTTAAAAGTGGAGCGCTTGCCCATATTAAAGCCATGAACGCCCACACTATAAATATGCGCTTCCACGGGCACCTTTGCCTTGCGGTGCATTTGCAACAACCGGATTACAGGTTCAGAACAACATTCATCGCCATTGGCCACCAGCATAAACGTGCTGGGTGCAGTTGGCAGCACAGTGTCTGGCACCGCCAGCGGACCGGGGTAAATTAAGACCTGGAAAGCCGGCCTAGCCGACAACTGGTCAATGGCATCGGGTTTGGGTGCATGGCTCTCTGTAAAGTGGTACGCCAGCCAACCCGCCACTTCGCCCCCGGCAGAAAAGCCCATAACGCCTATTTTGGTGCTGTCTATATTAAATTCTTTGGCGCGACTTCTCACCAGCCGCATGGCACGAAAAATATCCTGTTTGGGATTTTCAGCCGTGTACATTGAATCATCGCGGAACAAACGGTACTTCAATACAAACGCCGTGATACCAAGGCTGTTTAAATAAAGCGCCGCATCCTTCCCTTCTGCATTGTACACCAGCGTGCGGAAACCGCCGCCGGGGCAAACCACCACGGCCACATTACCCGATGCATTGGCAGGTGCCGGGTAAACCGTCAGCGTTGGATTGTTGACATGCTTTACCCACCAGTCTTTGGCTTCTTCCGGTATGTCTTTCCGGTTTTCAAAAC
The DNA here is from genome assembly GCA_035495345.1 of Chitinophagaceae bacterium. Classification (GTDB taxonomy): domain Bacteria; phylum Bacteroidota; class Bacteroidia; order Chitinophagales; family Chitinophagaceae; genus JACMLD01. Next base: position 6,685 of record DATJGC010000268.1, read on the forward strand.
CAGGCGCGCCCTTTGTCCAGAGCGGTATCACCCGGGCGCTGTCCTGCGCTTGCAACAAAGAGGCAATGGACAACACTATAAACGTGCACAACAAAAACCGCAGGGGTCGTGAAGAAAGTATCATACGTTTGTTTTGATGAGAAGTAGGGGAAAATGCCTTCGTAAGTTACAGGATGTAGCAATAGAAATAACATGCCTTGTAATGCATGGCTATAGTTAAGGAAAGTGTTTTATCCTTCGCGCAGCATTGCCTCTAATGCTGTTGCAAAAGCTGTAGGCTGGTAGCCGAGCTGTTCCCTTGCTTTGCTGATATTGAAACCGGTTTTCAGCGGCCGTTTGGCTGGTTGTGTAAAACTGGCTGCATTTACTTCGGTGATTAAACTGCTGTTGAGCCCGCAAAGCGCCGCGGTTTGCAGGGCCATGGCATACGGCGTAAGTTTATCGGCACCGGAGATATGATAAATGCCCTGCGCCTCCTGTTCTATTACCTGCAAAATACCCCTGGCCAGGTCGGTCACCAGCGTAGGTGTTCTCCATTGATCACTCACCACTTTAATGGGTTTGCCTTCGGTAAGGCTGTCTTTCACCCAGCGTATAATATTACTTCGTGTACCCATCACCGTGTTACCAAACAACAGGCAGGTTCTTATAATGGCAAAAGGAATTTCGCTGGTTTGTACCACGGCTTCTGCCTGCACCTTGGTAAAGCCATACCAGTTTACCGGGTTAAGGTCGTCTTCTTCACTATAATCGCCTTTCTCGCCGTCAAACACAAAATCGGTGGAGATATAAATAAAGTGGCGGCAGCATGCTTCGGCGCTTAATAAAACCTGCGCGGTGGCGCGTACGTTCACGGCTTCACAGGCTTCCTGTTGTTGCTGGCACTCGTCTGCCTGCGTCATGGCGGCAGCATGTACAACGGTGTGGGGCTGTTCCTCCTGGAATACTGCGTTGACCAGGTAATCATTGGTAATATCAACATCATAGTACTTGTAACCTTCTGTGGCGCCTGGCCATCTTGCCGGCCCCCTGCCCAGTGCAACCACCGGATAATTCCGGGAAACTAATAATTGCACCAGGTGCTGTCCCAAAAAACCATTGGCGCCGGTTACGAGTATTTTCTTCATGGCTGCAACAATAATTAATTTTTTTACGGCGAAAAAATGAAACCTGTTTTTCTTCGTTGTTGCTGGCAGTCTTTGCAGTCTTTGAATGAATAAAGATGCGCTGTTGCATGCTGAATGCTTTGTTCCTGTTTACCAAATAATTAATGGTTTGCCTTAACCTTGCTGTATGGGATCAAATCCTTATTTTTGGGACTTAGCTATTCAATTAGATAGAAATATTTGAACAATTACTGCCTTATGTTTAAAATTTTTTAAACAAAAACCGACTGTTTTACATTAATGAGCGAACAAAAGAAAATAACCAGTATCGGCGTACTAACCTCAGGAGGAGACTCTCCTGGTATGAATGCCGCCATCCGCGCTGTTATTCGTACCGGGCTTTACCACGGATTAGATATGTATGGTGTAATGCGGGGCTACAGTGGTATGATTGAAGACGATATTGTGAAGATGGAATCACGTTCAGTGGCCAATATCATCCAACGGGGCGGCACCATTTTAAAGACCGCCCGCTGCAAAGAATTTTTTGAACTGGAAGGAAGACAAAAAGCCTACAATAACCTGAAGAAAAGGGGCATCAATGCGCTCGTCATCATTGGCGGTGATGGATCTTTTAAAGGGGCTTTAAAATTCAGCCAGGATTTTGACATTCCCTGTATCGGCCTTCCCGGTACCATTGATAAAGATATTGCAGGTACAGACTTCACCATTGGTTTTGATACCGCGGTAAACACTGCCGTGGAAGCCATTGATAAAATACGTGATACTGCAGACGCGCATGATCGTCTTTTTGTTATTGAGGTAATGGGAAGAGATGCCGGCTATATTGCCTTGCACAGCGGTATTGCCACCGGTGCAGAACATATACTGATACCAGAGCGTAAAACCGATATTGAGCTGGTGGTAGAATCATTGCTGGAAAAAGAAAAGCGTAAAAAGCTGGTGAATATGATTGTGGTGGCAGAAGGCGATGGCTTTGGCGGCGCAGAAGAAGTAAGCAAGGTTATCAAAGAAAGAATGCCCAATGCAGACGTACGCGTTTGCATACTCGGTCATATACAACGTGGCGGTTCACCCAGTTGCCTCGACAGGCTCATTGCCAGCAGGATGGGTTACCACGCCGTAGAAACCTTGCTGGAAGGGCGTTACAACGTGATGGTGGGTATTCAAAACAATAAGATTTTATACACCCCGTTAGAAAGGGCCGTTAAAGCAAAACAAAAAATTGGCGATCAGTGGATGAGGATTGTAAAGATCCTTGCGAGTTAAGTACCCGTACCACAAACGGGCAATTGTAAACTTTAAACAACAAACTACATCACAAACCCATACTAAAGAAAATGTCAAAACATCTTTCTAAATACCTGCACCAGGCCATGGATAAACAGGCTGGTATTGAACACGCTTTTCACCGAACAAAGATTGTTGCCACCGTTGGACCCGCCTGCGATACTTACGACAAATTACTCGACCTCGTAAAAGCAGGCGTTAACGTTTTCAGGCTTAATTTCTCACACGGTACGCATGAAGACAAACTGAAAATCATTGAGCATATCCGTAATATCAATAAAACACAACCTTACAATATTGCCATCCTGGGTGATTTGCAGGGGCCCAAACTCCGCGTGGGCGAAATAGAAAATAACGCCCTGCCGGTAGTGGCCGGTGATGTGCTTACTTTCACCAACGAGAAGCTGGTGGGTACTATGGACAGGATTTATGTCTCCTACCCTAACCTGCATGAAGATGTGAAAGTGGGTAATACCATTATGATTGATGATGGCAAGCTGGAAGTAAAAGTGATAGACATTGCCAAGAACAACGACGTAAAAGTTGAAGTGATCTTGGGTGGCATCATCTCCTCAAAAAAAGGCATCAACCTGCCCGATACAAAAATTTCACTGCCCGCGCTTACAGAAAAAGACCTGGCAGACCTTGAGTTTATCATTGAACAAAAACTTGATTGGGTTGCGCTTTCTTTTGTACGCAGCGTAAAAGACATTGTTATACTCCGCAGCAAGCTGGACGAAAAGAAAAGCAAGACAAAGATCATTGCCAAAATAGAAAAGCCCGAAGCGCTGGTTAACATCCGTGATATCATTGTAGAAAGTGATGCCATCATGGTAGCGCGTGGCGACCTGGGCGTGGAATTACCGGTAGAACAAATACCACTTATTCAACGCCAATTAGTACGCAAATGCCTGCACCGCGGAAAGCCGGTGATTGTGGCCACCCAGATGATGGAAAGCATGATTGAGCGTACAAAACCCAACCGCAGTGAGATAACAGATGTGGCCAATGCCGTGCTGGAAGGCGCTGATGCGGTAATGCTGAGCGGGGAAACCGCTGCCGGCAACCACCCCGCGCTGGTAGTAGAAACCATGCGCAAGATCATCATGGAAGTAGAAAACACTGAATACCGATACAACCGTGAAGACGATCTTAAGCCGCAGCAACACTCGCCCTCATTTCTGAGCGATGCCATTTGCTATAATGCCTGTAAAATTGCAAGGGATGTAAATGCGGATGCTATCATTGGTATGACCCAAAGCGGCTACACTGCCTTTATTTTGAGCAGCTACCGGCCCAAAGCACCCCTGCATATCTTTAGCAAGGAACGCAGCCTTATCAACCAGCTGAGCCTGAGCTGGGGCGTACGGGCCTTCCATTATGCAGAAGAAGACAGCCTGGATGAGATCATAGAAGACCAGATTGAAATTTTAAAAGAACGTGGCTTTATAAAATCAGGTGATACCGTGGTAAATACCGGCAGCACACCCGTGCACCTGCACTTACCCACCAACGTTTTAAAAATTACCAAGGTAGAATAAGCTTTCAATATTTTTTTGCTAAGTAAAGGCCGTCCGTTACAGGGCGGCTTTTTTTTGCCTGACCATTTTTTATCTAACTGACATGCTTTTATCAATTTAACCTGCTTTTAATGGTTGTATCGTCTTGCGTTACATCACCTTGGCAAAGCGTGCAGCATAAAAGCGCTGAACATCCAATGCACCGGTGACCGGCTTGTTTTAACTGGGTGCCGACCCAGATGTTACCAAAAAAATGTAGATTCATACATTCAATCATTTGTCACTTAACATACAACAATGAAAAAATATTGCTTCTCTGCGCTCCTGCTTGTCCTGCTGATGTCTTTTGCATTGCCACAGAATGATCAATGGATTGCCTTGTTTGATGGAAAATCACTTGCCGGATGGAAAGTGGGTGATAACGCGGCCACCTTCACCGCAGACAGCGGAATGATCATTGTACATGGCAACACCGCGCATTTGTTTTATGATGGCCCTGTAATGGATCATAACTTTAAGAACTTTGAATTTAAGGCGTCTGTAAAAACAATGCCCGGTGCTAACTCCGGTATTTATATTCATACAGCTTTTCAACAAGGCGGCTGGCCCGCTAAAGGCTATGAGATACAGGTAAACAATTCACATACCGACTGGCGCCGTACCGGTAGCCTCTATGGTATTGAAGATGTAAAAGAGGTATATGTGAAGGACAATGAATGGTACACAGAATCTATAAAAGTACAGGGCAAACATATCACCATTAAGATCAATGACCGCACGGTGGTAGATTATACAGAACCTGCTAACCCGCCTTCCGCCGGAAGAATGCTCTCAAGCGGCACCTTTGCGTTGCAGGGCCATGATCCCAAAAGCATTGTCTATTATAAAGACATCATGGTAAAACCGCTGCCTGAGTAAGCAGCCGTATTCAACCCTGAGCTCCAATCAGAAATGATAGTTAATTACAATTGTAACCCTGATGCATCGACTGCGAACCCTTGGTTTTATCATATTCCTTGTATCCTTTACCGTTTGCCTGCCCGTTGCTATCAAGGCACAATCATCAAAAGGATTTAAAGTGCTTGGTTTTTTCACCGCAAAGGCAGACCAGGCCCATATCAGTTTTGTGCACGAAGCCAACCGCTGGTTTGCCGCCATGGCATTGCAGCAGGGTTTTGTATATGACTCCACCAATAACTGGGATAATTTAAATGAACGCTTCCTGGCCAACTACCAGGTGCTGGTTTTTTTTGATACCCGGCCTGAAACGGCCGAACAAAGATCTGCCTTTGAAAAATACATGAAGGCAGGCGGTGGATGGCTGGGTTTTCATTTTGCAGGTTTTGCATTAACACCTTCGGCCTTTCCACAAAACTGGAACTGGTATCACAATGACTTTATCGGAGCCGGCCAATACAAAGGCAATACCTGGCGCCCGGTGCCCGCAGTTTTGCGCGCAGAAGCAAGTCCCCACCCGGTGCTGCAGCAATTGCCAGACACATTCCGTTCCGCACCCAATGAATGGTACAGCTGGGAAAGAGACCTGCGCAAAAACGATTCTATTCAAATTCTCTTATCCATAGACAGCAGCAGCTTTCCGCTGGGTACCGGCCCAAAGCCGCATGAAATCTGGCATAGCGGGTATTACCCAGTGGTATGGACAAACAAATACTATAACATGGTCTATTGTAATATGGGGCATAACGATATTGACTATGAACATAAGACCAATAAAGAATTGTCTTTTCAATTCAACAATGCAACCCAAAACAGGCTTATACTAAATTGCCTCCTGTGGGTAGC
>DATJGC010000269.1:0-6132 GCA_035495345.1 Chitinophagaceae bacterium
TAGCTAAGCTCATCATACGCATATAGCAATATCACAAAACAAACCGCGATGCCAATGGATAAACCAAAAATGTTTATAAACGAGAAGCCCTTATTCTTAAGAAGATTGCGCCATGCTATTTTTAAATAATTTCTTATCATCTGCTTGTGGGTTAATTAAGGTGCTGCAATTGTTTTTCATTGGCAGCAATTTTTTTAAGCAATCGCTCAAATGCCATGTTGACCTGGTAATCCGACAACCGTTTTTCCCTGCTTTCTACCAATAACGCCAGTAAGTCTGAGGCTTGCGTTACCAGCGCCTGGTTAGCTGGGTCGCCGGCCATCCAGTTTGCCCAAACGGCAGCATGCCTTGCATCATTTTTCAGCTGCCAGGCAAGGAAGCTGTCATTGGTAAGCAGGTCTGCAACAGAATTATACCGGGGCGGCGGGTTTTTTTTGTGTGACATGGTTATTTGATGATTCGGTTGGCAACCTCCTGAAAACAGGGGCACAATTGATTTCCAACAGTTATGCCAATGCCATAAGCTTTGGAGCTACAGCGTGTAAGACGAAGAACTACGAAAACAGGTGTACGAAAGCGGACACTTAGTGTTCGCTAGCATACACTTGTGCGCCTGAAAAAACAGTCAATGAAACAGGCATGTGTTCACGGTTCTCAGAAATGGCTATTCTGTGCGCAGGCTGTCTACCGGGTTGGCATTGGCCGCCTTAAAAGTGCGTACGCCCAGTACCAGCATGGCCATGGCAAACATCACCAAACCACCCAGGGCAAAAACCCACCAGCTGATGCTGGTACGGTAAGCAAAATTCTGCAACCATTTGTGGGCGCACCACCAGGCAAGGGGCACTGCAATCAGGAAGGCCACTGCCACCAGTTTAAGAAAATCAACAGAGAGCAGGGTTACCAGCTGTGCAATGCTGGCACCAATGACTTTTCTTATGCCAATCTCTTTTGTCCGCTGGTGGGTGATGTAGATGATAAGGCCCAGTAAGCCCAGGCAACTAATGGCAATGGCCAGGCCTGTAGCCCATAAAAGCAGGCTGGCAATATGTTGTTCGCTGGTATAGAACTTGGCAATGTTCTCATCCAGGAATTTGATGTCCACATCATCAGCCGGGTAAAGCTGGCGCGTTGCTTTTTCTATTGCCGCAATGCTGGCTTTCCAGTTATTATTGCCATCTGCCATGGGCTGCAGTAAAACGTTAATGGTACGGCATTGTTTCTTGTTGCTTACCATGGCCAGTGGCTTTATCACTTCATGCAGTGAGCGCTGGTGAAAATCTGCCGAAACACCTGTAATGGGTACCTGCTTATTGTTCCACTCAATGGTTTGCCCGATCGCATCTGCGGCACGGCTAAAGCCAAGCAGCCGCGCGTACGTTTGGTTAATGACCATGCCTGTGGTTGTATCACTATTGGGGAGGTTGCTGCCTGCCAGTAATGGTATGGCATACAGCTTTAGATAGGCAGTGTCTATTATTTTAATTTGTACATCCGTTTCAATTTCTTTTTTACCGTCTTTGTACTTCATGGTACTGCTCCAAACATTGTTAGAAGAAGGCGGTGTATTAGACATGGCAACGCGTTGTACGCCCGGCATGCTGCTTATCTTTTCCTTTAATACTGCACGTTTGCCGATGGCCGTATCACGGTAATTGATGGTGAAGAAAAGAATGGCATCTTTTCTAAAACCAAGATCTTTATGCAGCGTATAGTTGATCTGTTTGCTTATCAGCAAGGTGGCAATGATGAATACCTGTGCTATGACAAACTGTGCCACCGTAAGCGTTTTTCTCAGGAAGGCATTCCTTGTTTTGCCTGCATTGCCGGCCCATTGGTTCTTGAGCACGGCTACCGGTTTAAATGCAGAAAGCAGCACTGCTGGGTAGAAGCCAGACAGCAATGTAACAGCCAGCACCAGCAATACCAGGAATATCATGATACCCGGCTGCCGGGCAATATCGAAACGCAGATCCGCGGGTATAAAATCTGCAAAGACCTTCAGCAGGAAGGGCGTCAGCACAATAGACAATAAGGTAGCAACACTGGTAACCAGGAATGTTTCGCTCAAAAACTGGCCCATCAGCTGCCGGCGTGAGCTGCCCATGGTTTTGCGTATACCAATTTCTTTTGCGCGTTGCGATGCCTGTGCCGTGGTAAGATTGATAAAATTGATACAGCCTAACAGTAACAGAAAGGCAGCCACGGCCAGCAAACCGTAGAGGGTGGGCTTATGCGCCTGGCGGTCTCCATATACACCGTATTGCGCATTAAAGTGAATATCAGACAGCGGTTGCAGGTGGTAAGAAGTTTTGCTATGGTCGTCTTTTTCCTGCTTCCGGTATTTTTGGCCAATGGCCTGCAGTTTCTTTTCTATGTCTGCGGCTGTGCTGCCGGGCGAAAGCCTGACCAGTAATTGAGAAGCAGAATTTGTACTGTTCCAGTCTTCTTCATTCTCTGGTTTCATGCGTGCCGTTGCCAGGGTAGCCCTTGATGCAAAGGCCGTGAAGTTAAAATCCGTTGGTTTTGCCAGCTCCTGCACAACGCCACTAACGGTAAAGCGCAGGCTATCATTCAGCAATAATTCATTACCGGGTATCTGCTCCACTGGCAGCGCGGGGAAATATTTTTTTGCCAGGGAAGCGGTGAGCACCAATTGATAGGGTTCTTCCAGCGCCCTTGCCGGCGAACCGGCCAGCCAGGTATAATTGAACAGGTTGAAATAAGCCGCATCTGTGTATATAAAATGCTTTTGTTTTTTAAATTCCGCAGGCTGGTTGATGCCTTTTGCCGGCACGGTTACTTTTGTGTCTTCATCGGTCGTGCGGAAGGGTACCACCAGTTCGAGGCCGGTGCCTTCTTTGCGCAACGTATTACCCATGGGTGAAGTAACACCCGGGTTGTGAAAGGCTTCGCCTGCAAACTCAAAATCTGATACCACGCGGTAGATGCGGTCTGCAGAGGCATGAAATTTATCGAAGTTAAAGTCGTACTGCACCAGCAGGTAAATCACCAGCGAAGCGCTGATGCCAATGGCCAACCCAAATACATTGATCAGTGAAAATGTTTTTTGTTTCCAGAAATTCCGGAGGGCAACCTGCAAATAACTTTTTAGCATAACAATACTTTATGGATGAACAGTACAGTTTATTCAGCACGTAATGATTTTACCGGGTTGGCCACCGCTGCCCTTATTGCCTGGTAAGATATCGTGTCCGGGTAATCTTTTAAGTGATCGGCCTCAAAGCCGGCCGGGCTTCTCACCTGCAACGCCGCTGTGTTTTACTTTTGGGCTACAACTGTGCTGTAGCAAGCGTTTCAACCATTGCATGGGTGAGCTGTAGCACAAAGCTCACGAAAAACCGAAGGTTCATCAATTCCATAAAGATTAATTGGCGCATTGATAAAACGAAGGCGGCTTTTGCAGGTGCTGTTGTCTAGATAGCCTTAGTAAGCCCCATTCTCCGCATACCAGTCACAAAGCCGTGCGCACAAAGCGTTTCATAAAAAACAAGAAATTATTAACCGTACAGCAATGCTTTTTACTTTTGAATTTTGACTTTTTAAATTATTATTTTACGGAGAAATGAATACTGCTGCCGCCGCGTACGGTTACCGGAATACCACCGCCGTTTAAGGCACCATCAATGCGATCCTCTTTTATATCACCCTTAAAACCCGCCAGTGCCGTGGCATTTACCCTATCGGCCGATAGTCTTACATCCATGCCCTGGCCTTCAGGCACCTGCAGGTTAACACGACCGCCAGAATTGGTAATCTTTACAAATTTGCCCAGCTTTTTTATGTTCACCGTAATGTTGCCGCCACTGGTAGACGTTTCCAGGCTGCAGGATAGATTGTCCATATCTACATTGCCACCTGAAGTATGCGCAGAAAGATCGCCTTCTATATTATCTGCACGCACATTGCCCCCGCTGGTGCTTGCATGAATATTGCCCTGCAGATTATTCAGCACCAAAGAACCGCCGGAGGTTGACAAATGCAGGGTACCATGGCTGTTCTCTGCATTGATATTGCCTCCGCTGGTAGACAGGTCTATATCATCCTGCAATTCAGTAAGCCGTATATTGCCACCCGATGTTCTTCCTTTTACATGCCCGCTGAGATGATCTACCGTAATGTTGCCGCCGCTGGTGGTAAAGTCCTGTGTGCCCGCCAAACCGGAGAGACTGATATTGCCGCCGCTGGTTTGCAAATCTGTAGATACCTCTTTACCTACATAAATGGTGAAAGAGATGCTGAGGTTGTTCTTCCAATCACGGAAACCTTTTTTTGCCCTGGCCGTTGCCGTTAGGGTGTGGTTTTCTGCGGCCACCTTCAGCTCGTAGTTTTCTAAACGTTTGTTGATCTCTTCCTTCGAAAGTTCTTTGCTGCGTCCGTTGCCCGACCAGATATATACTTCAATACGTGGCGATGCATCAGTGGCGCTAACAATGATATTGCCGCCATTGGTTTCTGCATGAATTTTCTGGATAGCGTCTGCCGCCAGTTCTTTTACCAAATAGGGGGCTATTTTGGTATCCTGTGCTTGCGTCATTTGCAAGGCGCCCATCAGTAATAATAAAGCGAGGCAATTTTTCATGGTGGTTTGTTTTATGTAGTGTAAATCATCTGACTGTTAACTAAACATCCTTCAATATTTTTTATTCAGTGCGAAGGCTGGTTACCGGATTAGCGGTAGCGGTTCTGATGGTTTGCAGCGCCAGTGTTAGCACGGCCAGGGCCAGCATGCTGCCACCGCTGAGCGCAAACACCCACCAGCTCATGGAGGTGCGGTATACATAATCCTGCAGCCAGGCATAGCAGGCCCACCAGGCCAGCGGTGCGGCAATAATAAATGCCAGTAGTACCAGCCGCACAAAATCTTTAGACAGCAGGCTGATAATACCAGCCACCGAAGCACCGAGTATCTTCCTTATGCCGATCTCCTTTGTGCGTAATTGATCGGTGTAAATCACCAGTCCCAGCAAACCCAGGCAGCTTACCAGTACTGTTAAACCCGTAGCCCAGGCCAGCAGGCTGGCCGTATGCCGTTCTGCAGTATAAAAATTGGCAACGCGCTCGTCCATAAAATGATAATCGAATTCACCCTCCGGGTAGATTGAATGAAAGCTGGCCTGCAACTGCGCAATGGTTGTTTTCCATTGTACAGCAGCGTTATTGTTAGGATGCAATTTTACATGCATGATAGATCCGTTGCTGCCGCCAAACACCATGGCCCCGATGGCGGTTTTCATGGACTGGTCATGAAAGTCTTTTAATATCCCTACTACGGGTGCTTTTTTATCGTTCCATTGTAACTGGTAACCCAGCATGTCTGACGGCTGTTGAAAGCCCAGGGCATGTGCCAGCCGCTCATTCACTAAAAATTCTTTGATGGTATCGCTGGGCAACACATTTCTGCCGGCTACCAGTGAAAGACCATAGAGCTTGATATAATCTGGATTACCCCAGCGAAGCTGCACTTCTACCGCCGGCTTTACCAGCTCTTTGCCATTATCAAACATTATATTACCATAGGCGGCACCCTCATCTGCCGGTGACAGGAAGCCGGTGCTGGCCATGGCCACACCCGGAAGCGATTGTATTTTTTTCAGTAGTCGCGGAGCATTGGTCTTCACAGTATCCCGCGGCAGTTCAAAACTGAGGATGGCCTCTTTATTAAAGCCAAGGTCTGAGTGAATGGCGTAATTGATCTGTTTGCTTACCATCAGCGTAGCAATGATGAAAAACTGTGCAATTACAAATTGCGATACGGTGAGCGTTTTTCTTACCCATGCACTCCGTGTTTGTGCACCGCCTGTAAAAACCTGGTTCTTTAAAACCGACACCGGTTTATACCGAGACAACACAAGAGCCGGGTAAAAACCTGCCAGCAAGCTGACAGCCAGTACCAGCAGCAATAGAAAAACAATCATAGAAGGTTGCTGCAATACATTGAAGGCAAGTCCGGGCGGGGTAAAATCTTTAAATACACCCAGCAACAGGGGCGTAAGCACAATAGAAAAAGCCGTGGCAATAAGCGTAATGAAGATTGTCTCGCCCATAAATTGCGCTACTAACTGTGCACGTGAGCTGCCCATGGTCTTGCGTATACCAATTTCTTTTGCA
>DATJGC010000270.1:0-4712 GCA_035495345.1 Chitinophagaceae bacterium
GGTGGGTCGCAATGGAATGCACCGTTACAATAACAGTGATCATAGCATGCTCACCGCCATGACGGCTGTTGAAAATATTATTCAGCACAGGGCAGACAAGCAAAATATCTGGAACATCAATACAGAAGAGGATTACCACGAAGAAAAAACAAGCGCCTAATTGCCAGACACCGTAATGGTGGCTACGCGCATTCTACCACCCGCACGAAAGCTGCGTGCATAATAGGGATCAGACAGCGAGCTGATGGTAACTCCGTAATTTAAGGAAGCATGTACAAACTTATCGTTGCCAAGGTAGACGCCCACGTGTGAAATGCCTTTGCGCGTGGTATGAAAGAATACTAGGTCGCCTTCTTCAAGCTCCTCTCTTTTCACATGATCACAGGCGTTATACTGGTCCCTGGCCATGCGTGGCAATCCTACGCCAAAAACGCTGGTCATCAGGTTGCCGGTAAACGCGGAACAGTCGATGCCAGCTTTATCATTACCACCAAAACGGTAAGGCGTGCCGTACCATTCATCAATAAATGAAAACAACTGCAGGTTATTGAGCGCCTCAACCGGCACATCCATTAAGATGGCGTATTTAAACTGCATGGGCGTATAGATACCAGGGCCATTTCCTTCCATTTTAAAGGCATTGCTTACCGTATTGGCGGTGGTTGACGAGGGGCGGGGACTGGCACCGGTACGATAAGGGTCAGCAGCAATATTTTCAAGAAATACAGGGGCATTGGCGCGCTGTGGCTGGCGGGTCTCCTGTTTAACAGTGGCCACGGGCCGCTGGGTAGAACAGGCAACAAGGCCAAGAGCGGGTAAAACAACTAATATCCAACGCATTATCTAAATATTTCGTGAAACGATAAGAACAAAAACGCAAGGCGTTCTAAGTACGTTCGCAGTGTGGAAATATTGTGCCAATTCTTACAAATTACGCTATTATTTTGGTTGTTACTTGCAGTTGTTGAACGCCGCTGCGCGCATACATAACCAATTGGTTAACAGGGCGGCCAAATTGTTTTCAAATAAGTTAATTTTGCAGGTATATTATGTCTCAATTCTCTCATTTACACGTTCATACCCAGTTTTCGCTACTAGACGGCGCTGCTTCTATCCAAAACCTGTATAAAAAGGCCATTGCAGACAATATGCCCGCGCTGGCGATCACAGACCATGGAAATATGTTTGGCGTGTTTGAATTTGTGAAGGAAGCTTATAACCACAAAGGCGCCGATGGCAAACCGAAGATTAAGCCGGTGGTGGGTTGCGAGTTTTATATAACGGAGAACCGCCACCGTAAACAGTTTTCAAAAGACGATAAAGACCCGCGGCACCACCAGGTACTGCTGGCTAAAAATGACATCGGCTATAAAAACCTGGTAAAGCTGACCTCCATGGGGTACATAGAAGGTATGTACTCCAAGTACCCGCGTATTGATAAGGAACTGATTCACCGCCACCATGAGGGGCTGATTGCTACTACCTGTTGCCTGGGTGCACTGGTGCCGCAAATGATACTGCGGAAAGGCGAGGAGGAAGGAGAAAATGAATTTAAATGGTGGCTGAATATATTCCAGGAAGATTATTACGTGGAGCTGCAGCGCCATGGTATACCCGACCAGGAAAAGGTAAACAGCGTGCTGCTCAGGTATGCAAAGAAGTACAACGTAAAGGTGATTGCGTCTAATGATTCTCACTATGTAGATCAAACCGATTTTAATGCGCATGATATCCTGCTTTGTATTAACACCGGTGAAAAGCAGGCTACGCCCGCCAATCGTGAATTTTCTGATGATGATGTGCTCACCAAGAACAAACGTTTTGGTTTTCCGAACGACCAGTTCTATTTTAAGAAAACAGATGAGATGAAGAAGGTGTTTCATGACCTGCCGGAGGCCATTGATAACACCAATGAAATTGTGGGCAAAATTGAATTGCTTGATCTGAAACGCGATATCCTGCTGCCCAATTTTGTGGTGCCAACTACTTTTAAAACACAGGATGACTACCTGGAGCATATCACCTGGGAGGGCGCCCGCGAGCGGTATACTGAAATGACCCCGGAAATTGAAGAGCGCATACGTTTTGAACTCTTTACCGTAAAGACCATGGGTTTTGCCGGTTACTTTCTTATTGTAAGTGATTTTATAAAAGCGGGGCGGGATATGGGCGTGTTTATCGGCCCGGGCAGGGGTTCGGCGGCCGGCAGCGTGGTGGCGTTTTGCATAGGCATCACTAATATAGACCCTATTAAATACAACCTGCTGTTTGAGCGTTTCTTAAACCCGGATCGTAAGTCGATGCCCGATATTGACACCGATTTTGACGATGAAGGCCGGCAGAAAGTGATCAACTATGTTGTAAATAAATATGGCAAGAACCAGGTGGCCCAGATTATTACCTACGGCACCATGGCGGCCAAGAGCAGTATTGCAGACGTGGCGCGTGTGATGGATTTGCCACTGGCCGAGAGCAGGGCGCTTTCTAAACTGGTGCCGGAGCGCCCGGGTGTATCACTCAAAAGATTGCTGCATGCACCCATGACCACCCGCGAGGCAAAAGATGGCGCCAAATCTTTGGAAGAAAAGGAACAGCTGCAGGGAGATGATTGGGAAAACGTGAAACGCCTCCGAGATATTTACAACGGCAATGATATGCTGAGCACCATCCTGCGCGAAGCAGAAGTGCTGGAAGGTTCTGTGCGCAGCACGGGTATACATGCTGCCGGTATCATCATCGCCCCAACAGATCTTACCGAGCTGATACCCGTAGCCACCTCCAAAGAATCTGAATTATGGCTTACCCAGATTGAAGGAAGCATTATTGAAGAAGCAGGCGTTATTAAAATGGACTTCCTGGGGTTGAAAACACTTACCATTTTAAAAAATGCACTGGCGCTTATCAGACTCAATCATGGCGTTAGCATAGATATCGATAATATTCCGCTGGATGATCAAAAAACTTTTGAACTGTACCAGCGCGGAGAAACCAATGCCACCTTCCAGTTTGAAAGTGCCGGTATGCAGAAATACCTGCGTGATCTTAAGCCCGATAAATTCAACGATCTTATTGCAATGAACGCCCTGTACCGCCCGGGGCCCATTGCCTATATTCCCAATTTTATTGATCGCAAACACGGGCGTGAACTCATCAGCTATGACCTGCCGGTGATGGAAGATGATCTGAAGGATACCTATGGCATTACCGTTTACCAGGAACAGGTGATGCTGCTCTCCCAAAAAATTGCGGGTTTCAGCAAAGGAGATGCAGACGTGTTGCGCAAGGCCATGGGTAAGAAGCAGAAAAGTGTGCTGGATAAAATGAAAAAGCAGTTTATGGAAGGTGCCACCGCAAAGGGGCATCCCGCAGATAAGCTGGAGAAAATATGGACAGACTGGGAGGCATTTGCGCAGTACGCATTCAATAAATCTCACTCTACCTGTTACGCCTATGTGGCTTACCAAACGGCCTACCTGAAGGCGCATTACCCTTCTGAGTACATGGCTGCTGTGTTAAACAATGCCGGCAGCATAGAAAAGACCACCTTTTTTATGGAAGAGTGCAAACGCATGGGTTTAAAAGTACTTGGGCCGGATATTAATGAATCACTCAGCGGTTTTGCGGTAAACAGCAAGGGCGAGATACGTTTTGGATTGGGTGGATTAAAGGGAGTAGGAGAGGCAGCTGTAGAAAGCATTATTGAAGAACGCGGAAAACGCGGTCCCTACCTCAACATCTTTGATTTTATAAAACGCGTTAACCAACGCACTGTCAATAAGAAAACATTGGAAAGCCTGGCCTATGCAGGCGGCTTCGATTGTTTTCCGGACATGCACCGCGCCGTGTATTTTCATGTACCGCAGGGAGATGTGTCTACCGGGCTCGAGAAGATCATCCGCTTTGGGAATATATTCCAGACACAATCACTGGGCAATGCGAATACGTTGTTTGGCGATTTGCCGGCGGTAATGGATGTGCCCATTCCGAAGATCCCTGGCTGCGAGCCATGGTCGCTCACAGAATTGCTGGATCATGAAAAGGAAGTCACCGGTATGTTCATGAGCGGTCATCCTTTAGACAATTTCAGGTTTGAGATCAATCATTACGGCATCACCAGCCTGGCAGATTTCAACGAAATTAAACAGACAGTAACGTTGCAGACCAATCCTAATAAACCCCTGCGACTGGCCGGCCTGGTAATAGACGCGCAGCACAGGGTGAGCCGGCAGGGAAAGAACTTTGGCTCCATTATGCTGGAAGACTACAGCGGCAAAGCGGAGTTTATGTTGTGGAGCGAAGATTACAACCGTTTCCGTAACTACATGGAAAAGGGTACCAATCTGTTTGTAACCGGCAGCTTTAAACAACGGTACAACAAGGCAGAATTTGAATTCAGGATAGACCGTATCATGCTGCTGGAAAGCATCAAACAACAATTGACAAAACAGGTGATCATAGATTTTGAGGCGCGCCACCTGAACGATAGCATGCTGCAATTCTTTGAAAATAATGTACAGCGCTTTCCTGGTCGCACGGGGCTTAAATTCAATGTGAAAGAGCCCAAGCGAAACCTCAAAATAGGCATGTTCTCTATAGAAGGCGGTTTTGAAATGAATGATGATATGGCGGGTTTTCTTTCCAGCAACCCTGAGTTTGAAGTGCATGTGGTAACGGTGTAATGCGCGGGTTTATAGCAAGCCATGCAATCGAAA
>DATJGC010000271.1:0-18523 GCA_035495345.1 Chitinophagaceae bacterium
AACAGAACGGACGCTTGCAGCTAGAGCAGAATTTAATTGCCGCAGGCATCAACCCTTCAGAAATAACAAAAGTGCTTATCAGCCACCTGCACAAAGACCATGCGGGCGGCATCAGCCGGCTTAACGAGGCAACTGGCCGCTATGAGCTAACCTTCCCGCAGGCTACTTATTATGTGCAGGAAGATGAACTGGCCTTTGCCACTGAAAAAGGACTGCCTTCTTATATACCAGCCGAGTTTGAATGCCTGCATGCAGCGGCCAATGTAAAATTGCTGCAGGGCAATGGCGTTATAGACGGGTACATCAAGTATGAGGTAACCGCAGGGCATAGTCCTTACCACCAGGTGTTCTGGATAGTAGATGGCGGAGAAACGGTTTTTTTTGGCGCAGACGATGCACCGCAGCTGGGCCAGATGAGAAATAAGTTTGTAGCCAAGTATGATTATGACGGTAAGAAATGCATGGAGCTTCGCCAGCAGTGGTGGAAACAGGGCCAGGAAGAGGGGTGGACCTTCCTGTTTTACCATGATGTAAAAACGCCGGTGTACAAACACAGGTAATTAAAAGAAAAATGCTTTGAGGGTTAGCCTAACGGATATCATTATCCGAAGATTGGAGTGCTGACAGCAATAAAAAAGGCCAGCTCAAAAGGGCCGGCCTGCTAACTTATAAGAACACCTGAGTAAAGACGCGGCGGTTAATCTCGCAAACCGCGTTTGTTAAGTTGATTATTTAAACGGCGCTCCTGCAATACGCGCTGTATTTCCATTTTAAAGTCTTTTTCTGTACGGAAAAAGGTATTCACTTTTTCTGCTGTTAATGCCTTTGAAAATTCACCGTTGTACTTCTTGCGCACGCCCAGTATTTTTTCTTCCACTTCAATTTCACTGAGGTTTTTCTCTTTCTGCTCCTGGCGTATGCTGCGGATATCTTCCGTGTATTTGTTATAGATAGGCCAGAAACGCTGCGCTTCTTCCGGAGACAGGTTCAGTTTTTTGGTGAGGTAGGCAATTTTATAGGCTTCCAGCCGCTGCCCATCCTGCGCCTGCGCAAAAGAACCAATGGCCAATAAGAAAATAAGTAAAAACGTTTTCATGTTACTCCATTTAATTAGTAATCGAATTAGGGGCTGCACCGTGCTGTTCCAAATATTGCTGGAGTTCTTCATCAGGTATATCGGCCAAAAGATCTTTCAAATCATTTTCATTAACGGTATTATCATCACTCACATCTGCCAGTGTAACCGTATTGCCTTTTAAAAAGCTTTCTATTTCCTGGTCTGGTATTTTTGCCAGGGTAGCAGAGTCAAGTGTTGTTTTTGTACCTGCCAGCGAGGGCTGCACATTGTCTTTTTTATTAAAGAACAAGAAGCCTGCAATGACTACAATGCCGGTCATCACCGCGGCAGCTGCGTAACGCATGGCCTTGCTGCCAAATGACATGGAAACAAGTTTGCCAGCAGGTTTTGTTTCTTTTACGCGGTGCATGATGGCAGCCACGTTTTGTTCAAAATAACCATCGGGCACCTGGTAAACCTGCGTATGTTTAAGCTCCTGCATTACAGGAGAAAGGTTCTCTAATGCGTCGTTTACAAAGTCGATGGCTTTTACGCCGGCCACAATATTCTCTGAAATATCTTCAAAATAATGGGCAGGTGCGGTCAGGGGTGATTTCTTTTCCAGCTTACCCAGCAATGGTGATAGTAATTCCAGCTCCTCCTTTGCATTGTCTGTTTCCATGGCGCGGATGCGGCTCATGATATTGCCGGGCAATGCATCAAAATAACCAGTTGGCGTACTGTACGGATTTTGCTGAACAGCCTGCGCAAGCACCGATGAAGTGGAAGCATCCGCATCGTCAGTGGCTGGGAGTTGTTGAATGGTTTGAAGCATTTTGGCAGCAAACGCATCAAAATAACCGGATGGCACCTGGTAAGGCATGGCCTTAGACAGGTTAAGCACAGGATCAGCACCCATTTTCTCTTCCATGGCTAACCTGAACAGGATGTTGGTAGACAATTGTTCAAAATACCCGGGAGGGACGGTATAAGGTGTTTGCACGTCAATAGCGGCTACCAACGGGCTGATTTCCTTTAATTCGGCTAATATGTAGGGTCTGTTTTCCATTTACACAGAACTAAGACGATAGCGGGTTAACAAAGTTTAATGATTTAAGATAAAATCCTCAATTTTTTTCACCGCGTGGTGGTAGCTGGCTTTTAATGCTCCCTCACTGGTTTCCAGCACTTTACTCATTTCCTCATAGGGCATTTCATCATAATATCTCAGGTTGAAAACAATGCGCTGTTTTTCCGGCAGCTGCTGCATGGCCAGCTGCAGTTTCCACTCCAGTTTATTGGCATCAAAGCCCTTGTCTGCCTTTATGGTATTGCTGAGGCCGGTTTCTACATCGCCCAGGGAAACGGTAGACTTGCGTTTCTTTTGCTCCAGGAAGCTGAGGCATTCGTTGGTGGCAATGCGGTAGAGCCAGGTATAGAGCTGGCTGTCTTCACGGAAATTTTCCAGTCCGTTCCAGACGCGGATAAATACATTTTGCAAAACGTCGTTGGCGTCTTCATGTTCTATCACCATACGGCGGATATGCCAGTACAGCTTTTCCTGGTACTTTTTGATGATAGCAGTAAACGCTTTTTCTTTTGTAGAAGGGTTCCGGAACTCCAATAGTAATTCCGCATCCTGCATAACAACTGCCATAGGTTAGCTATTTTTTTGAAAAATATAATTTGACCGCAAGCCGCGGCGCATGTTTAACGCTTCCACCTAAAAAATATTGACAGCAATGGCTAATACTTTGTTAACCAGTAACCGGTGTTGCGCAGGCATACGGCAGCATGTATGCATAAAGGCTGCCAAACTATTATATAGCAGGAACCCCCGGCACTGCGGGCAGGCCGGGGGTTCTTATCTTATAAATTCAGTTGAAACGATGTTGTTAAGCACTGACGGTAAGCACTAGCCTTTTTTGCGTGCCATTACTTTTTCTGCGGCAGCAACAATATGACAGGCCGTAAGCCCGTATTTCTCCAGCAAATGGGTAGGTGTACCGCTTTCGCCAAAGGTATCATTGGTGCCCACGTATTCAATCGGAATCGGCTGGTTGCGTGCTGCGGTTTGTGCAATACTGTCTCCCAATCCGCCCAGCACATTGTGTTCTTCTACCGTAACCGCGCATTTTGTTTTATTGATGGATGCCAGTACCGCCGCCGTATCCAGTGGCTTGATGGTATGGATATTTATTACTTCTACGCTAACGCCTTTTTCCTGCAGTGTAACGCCGGCTTCAATGGCTTTCCATACCATATGACCGCAGGCAAAAATGCTTACATCTGTACCTTCTGAAAATATCTGCGCCTTGCCAATTTCAAAGGGCAGGTCTGCGGTAAAGATGGGCCAAACGGGTCTTCCAAAACGGAGGTATACCGGTCCTTCATAATCAGCAATGGCCTTGGTGGCGGCTTTTGTCTGTGCATAATCGCAAGGCACAATTACCGTCATACCCGGCAGCATCTTCATCATGCCAATATCTTCCAGTATCTGGTGAGTGGCGCCATCTTCGCCCAGGGTAAGCCCGGCGTGGGAGGCGCATATTTTTACATTCTTTCCGGAATAGGCCACCGACTGGCGGATTTGGTCATAGACCCTGCCGGTAGAAAAATTAGCGAAAGTGGTGGTATAAGGAATTTTACCGCCAATGGTAAGACCGGCAGCAATGCTGATCATATTGGCTTCGGCAATACCGCACTGTACAAAACGGTCAGGGAATTCTTTGATAAACTGGTTCAGCTTCATAGACCCCAGCAGATCCGCGGTAAGGGCCACAATATTGGGGTTACTCCTGGCTGCTTCAGCAATACCATCTCCAAAACCACTGCGTGTATCTTTTTGTCCGGTGGGTTTTATATCCTTTAATTCCATTGTGCTGTTATTTGTTGCCGCAAAGTAAGGAAGAAATTATTGATTGCGGTGTTTTGCCAGCAGCGCATTTTGAGATTTTGCAGCGCGGGGCGCTAGTTCAGTCCGGCATTTTGTTTATTATACAGCTTGGCGTCTACTTTCAGCCTTTGTTCCCATTTCCAGGCGGTGAGCATCATATCTTCCAGTGAGTACCTGATTTGCCAGTTAAGTTTACTTACCGCCAGTTCATTATTGGCGTAGATGGCAATTACATCTCCGGGGCGGCGTGGGGCGATAACATAATTCAGCTTTACGCCGCTTACTTTCTCAAACGTATGAATGGCTTCCAGTACGGTAACGCCGTTGCCGGTACCCAGGTTAAATACCTCGCATTTATTGACTGCTTTCTCTTCAATGAGGTATTGCAGTGAAAGGGTATGTGCATGGGCAATATCGCAGACGTGGATATAATCGCGCACGCAGGAACCGTCTCTTGTAGGATAATCATCTCCAAAAACCTTCATCTGCGGCAATTTGCCTACCGCTGTCTGTGTAATGGCGGGCACCAGGTTGGCGGGTTTGCCAATGGGCAGTTCACCAATCTGGATGCTGGGGTGAGCGCCTACCGGGTTAAAATAGCGCAACAGGATAGATTGCACCTGGTTCACCTTAGAAAATTCATTGATAATCTGTTCTCCCATCTGCTTGGTATAACCATAGGGAGATTCTGCCGGTTTGGGCGGTGTTTTCTCTGTAACGGGTATTACATCCGGGTTGCCATACACCGTGCAGGAAGAGGAGAAAACAAAGTAGGGTATTTTAAATTCCTGAACACATTTGAGCAGGTTGATGAGAGACACCACGTTGTTTTCAAAATACATCAGCGGTTCAGCCACTGATTCACCCACGGCCTTATAGGCTGCAAAATGAATGATGCCAGCTATATCATCGTTCTCCTGGAAAATAGCAAAAGTGTCATCATAGTTACAAAGGTCTACTTTATAATTTTTTACTTTTTTGCCGGTAATCTTTTCAACGCCTTCCAGTATACGGGCGGATGATCTTGCATTGTTATCTACTGAGATAACATCAAAGCCATTCTCCATCAGGTCTACAATGGTATGTGAACCTATATAGCCACAGCCGCCGGTTACAAGTATTTTTTTCATTATGGTTTTATTGAAACTATGTGCAAGATGTGAACAATTTAGGCTATTTCCAAATTATCAGCCCCATGGCAAGCGCAGCAACAAGTAACTACAGTGCATTGCAATGCAGCTTCTCGGATAGCCTTCTTACTGTAGTGTAAAGTCATTTTACAGTAAGCATGGCCAGCCTGTATTTTTCTAATCGAGGTTTACAAGGTACTGCCCGTAACCGCTTTTCAACAGTGGTTTTGCTAACAACATCAGTTGTTCTTTAGAAATAAATCCTTTGCGGAAAGCTATCTCTTCAATGCAGGCAATTTTGATTCCCTGCCGCTGTTCAATTACCTGTACAAACATGGAAGCCTGCATGAGTGAGTCAAACGTACCTGTATCGAGCCATGCAGTGCCACGGTCCAGAATAGACACTTTCAGTTTGCCCATGCGGAGGTATTCTTTGTTTACATCCGTTATTTCATATTCTCCGCGCGGACTGGGTTGCAGCTGGCTGGCAATTCTTACAACATCGTTATCATAAAAATACAAACCCGGAACGGCATAGCTGCTCTTGGGGGCAGCAGGCTTTTCTTCTATAGAAATGGCCTTCATATTTTTATCAAATTCTACCACGCCATAACGTTCGGGATCGCTTACATGGTAGGCGTATACAATGCCGCCGTCTGGGTTGTTATTAGCTTCCAGCATCTTGCCGAGGCCTGCACCATAAAAAATATTATCGCCCAGTACCAGGGCCACACTATCATCACCAATAAAGTCTTTGCCAATTACAAAAGCCTGTGCAAGGCCATTGGGTTGTGGTTGTTCTGCATAAGAAAACCGAAGACCCAACGATTGCCCATCGCCAAATAATTTTTTGAAAAGCGGAAGGTCGTGCGGGGTTGATATAATAAGTATCTCGCTGATGCCGGCCAGCATAAGCGTAGACAACGGGTAATAGATCATCGGCTTGTCATACACCGGCATAATTTGTTTGCTGATAGCGTAGGTAATGGGGTGTAAACGGGTACCGGAGCCGCCAGCCAGGATAATTCCCTTCATGGGTTGCTTATTTTAGGTCGCAAGATATTGTTTTAGGAATTAAGATGTAGAAAGTGAAAACTCAAAAATGAAACGGCGGCCAAGGCGGGCTGCGAATGATGAATGCTATTGTAAAGGCGATAGAAAGCAGTTTGGCAACGGCAGTATCTCGCTGCCCACGCCTATTTGCCTCTTTTTCTCTTTGTCTCTTATCCTAAATAAACAGTTTGAGTATATAATACACAATGGCGGCCAGTGCACCGCTCACCGGTATGGTAAGAATCCAGGCCCAGAGCAGGTTAATGGTAACGCCCCAGCGAACGGCAGACAATCTTTTGGTGGCGCCCACGCCAATAATGGAGCCGGTAATGGTATGCGTGGTACTAACGGGTATGCCAAAGTGCTCTGTCATGTACAGCGTTATGGCACCAGCGGTTTCTGCGGCCACGCCTTCCAGTGGGGTAACCTTTGTAATACGCGTTCCCATGGTTTTAATGATCTTCCAGCCACCGCTCAGTGTACCCAGGCCAATGGCGGTAAAACTGGTAAGCGGTACCCACCAGTATTCCTGTACAAACTGGGAAAAGCTCATGTCTCTTCCCTGTGTTTTCTGGTAAAATATCATGGCAGCGCCAATGATGCCCATTACTTTTTGTGCATCATTACCGCCATGGCCCAAACTAAATAAGCCTGAAGACACCAGCTGCAAACGCCTGAACCAGCTTTCTGCTTTATAGGGGTTGGCGCGGCGGCAGATATTTACAATGAGCAGGGTTAACACAAAGGCGATGGCCATACCAATCAGCGGCGCGGCAAAGATGAACAAAAAAGTAGGCACCACTTTTCCGTAGTTGACAACGGAATTACCCGCATCTGAAAGTCCTTTTGCGTGTGCTATGGCGGCGCCTATAAAGCCACCCATTAAAGTATGTGAGGAAGAAGAGGGGATGCCAAACCACCAGGTAAAAAGATTCCAGATGATGGCAGCCACAATGCCTGAAAAAATAACCTCCAGCGTAACAAACTCCGGGTTTACCCATTTGGCCACGGTATTACCAATGGCAAATTCTCCATAAATATATTTGGAAACAAAGAAGGCGGCGAAGTTGAAAACCGCTGCCCAGAGTACGGCCTGGAAGGGCGTTAGTACTTTAGTGGAAACAATGGTGGCAATAGAATTAGCAGCATCATGAAAGCCATTTATATAATCGAAAACAAGCGCCAGTATGATAATGATGACTAAGAAAATCATAAAGAAGATGTGTAGAAATGAGGATATGAAAATATGACGAAGCTGTAAATACGGCATTACTGCATTTACATTTCATCACACCGGCATCCGCATTGATTAGGCGTATTTAATGATGATTGATTCTATAACGTTGGCAGCGTCTTCACATTTGTCTGTAACAATTTCCATTACCTGGTAGATCTCTCTTTTTTTGATAACTTCTTTTGCATCTGGTTCGGTTTCAAACAAGCGGTCGATGCTGAGATCAAAAATATCGTCTGCCTGGTTTTCGATGCTGTTTACTTTTACAAGCGCATCTGTAATCTGGCGCATGTTCTTCATATCGCGCAGCTCTACCACGGCATTTTTTATTTGTTCTGCACCCTGTTCTATCAGGTCGGCCATTTTCTGAATGCCCTGGTCGTTGGGGTTCACCTTATAAAAATTGATCTTTTTGGCGGAAGAATAAATATAGTCAGCTATATCATCCAGTGCGGAGGCGAGGTAGTGAATATCTTCCCGATCAAAAGGCGTAATAAAGTTGCGCCCCAGTTCTGTGAAAATGCGATGGGTGAAATCATCATTCACATGTTCCAGGTCTTCCATTTTGGAAATGAGTGCGGCGCGTTTATCGAAGTCTGGTTCTGCCACCACATCTTTCATGAGCCTGCCCATCTGGGCCACGGTTGCTGCCACCTCTTCAAAGAGCGAATAAAACACCCGGTCTTTTGGCATAAAAATCTTCAGGAACGAATTCGCCATACAAAAAATTTGGGCAAAAATAGCCCGTTTGCAGCGCCTTTCAGGAAAATCATGTTTGGTAATAATTTCTTAACATGGCTGGGGTTTTTCTATAGATTTGAACCCTTAAACAAAGCCAGTTATGGGCAAACGGGTGTTAGTATTACTGGGGCTTTGCTGCGTTATCAGCAGGGCAGAGGGGCAGTTTTTAATGGATATGTTAGACACCAGTAAAGACCTGGGTAAGAGCCTTTTCTACATGTACAAAAGCTATAACCACATCCGCATTGGTGGTTATATTCAGCCGCAGTTCCAGGTAGGCCAAACGCGCGGACAGGCCAGCTTCAATGGCGGCGATTTTGCCCCGCATGTAGACAACCGCTTTATGTTGCGCAGGGGGCGCCTGCGTTTTGATTATGCAAGATTTAATAAAGACAACCACGTGGCGGTGCAGTTTGTGTTCCAGTTTGACGGCACCGAGCGCGGCGTGTTCATCCGGGATTTCTGGGGGCGCGTGTTTGAAAATAAGTATGAGCTCTTTTCCTTTACTATCGGCATGTTTGCGCGGCCCTTTGGGTACGAGGTAAACCTGGCCTCGCCGGACCGCGAATCGCCGGAAAGGGGCCGTATGTCTCAGCTGCTGATGAAAACCGAACGCGATATGGGCGCCATGATCTCTTTTGAGCCCAGAAGACCCACGCACCCCTTACGCTTTCTAAAACTGGACCTCGGTGTTTTTAACGGCCCGGGCCTTACCGCGGCGGCAGACTATGATTCTTATAAAGATCTTATCGCACGTGCTTCTGTAAAACCTGTTCCAATTGGCAAACACCTTCGGCTTTCTGCCGGGCTATCTTACCTCAACGGTGGCTTCCTCCAAAACACAAAGTACATTAACCGTCTGGCAGACAAAGCCGTAGGCAAAGCATTTGTACTGGATTCATCGCTTAATAATATAGACACAAAAGCACCACGCAAATATTATGGTGCAGACCTGCAGCTCAAATACCTGTATGCTGCCGGCAGCACAGAATTGCGGGTAGAATACTGGCGCGGCACGCAGACAGCTACCGCTTCCACTGCAGAAACACCCGCGGGTCTTTTAAACGAGCCCTCTTACGTACGGCCTTTTGATGGCGCTTTTATTTACCTGCTGCAGAATATTGTTACGCCAAAACACCAGCTGGCCATTAAATATGATTGGTTTGATGCCAACAGGCAAGTAAGCGGCCATGATATTGGTGCACCCGGGGCGCGCTTAACCACTGCAGATATAAAATACAATACATTGGGCTTCGGTTATAATTATTATATCAATGAAAACCTTCGCCTGCTGCTTTGGTATGAAAAACTGGTGAATGAAAAAACGTTGCTGCCCGGTTATGAAGAGGATCTCCGCGATAATCTTTTCACCTGCCGTGTTCAATTTCGCTTTTAAAAGGCTTTTCGTAATAATTCCGTAAACATCACATCATATTCTGCTAACAAGCCGCGCCTAGCTTTGCGGTGTTTTACAATTTGTTTGTAAAGCAATGGTTTCATTAAAGCAAAAAGAGTAGTGTTTTCTCATGCAGTCCGCCCCGGTTTTTACCGGGGCGCCTTTTTTTATGTATCGAAAAAACGAAAGACGCGGTAGTATGAACTGCAGATGAAAGAAAAATTAAGAAATAGTTATTGAATGATTAAGCCCTCGTTATATCATCTGCGGCGCGTTAGTTGAGCCTCTGCCCGCCGGTAGATTTGTGAAAATTTTTAACAGCAGCCTTTGCATTGCTTTTCAGCTTTCATCCTATGCGCAAAAGCAACGCTGTTATTAGACAAAAATTATTTTTAAAACCAGCAACCAAAACTACCGCAATGACTCACCTGATTGTCTTCTTTCGAAGAAACATGCTGTTCTTATGCCTGTTGTTATCTACTATGGCAATTGCCCAGAAAACAGTTACCGGGCGCATTCTATCCGGCGAAGACCAAAAGCCCGTAGCCGGCGCTACCGTTGCTATTAAAGGAAGCAACGGTAAAATTACCAGCACAGATGCCAACGGAAATTTTACGATTGCAGCTGCCGACAATGATGTGCTGCTGATTACCAACATTGGATTTGCACCAAGAGAAGTAAAAGCCTCGGGTGCGCTCAACAATATTATCCTAGCTACCGATGCCAGGAACCTAAATGAAGTAGTGGTAACCGCGCTGGGCATCAAAAAAGAAAAGAAAAAACTTGGCTATGCAGTGCAGGAAGTAAAGGGCGAGGATCTCGTAAAAGCCCGCGAGCCAAATGCTATCAACGGACTGGTAGGTAAAGTAGCGGGTCTTACCGTGGGAGCCTCTGCTGAATTGCTCGGAAACCCCAATGTGCTTTTAAGAGGAAGCAATATCAATTTATATGTTGTAGACGGCGTACCCATTAACTCAGACACCTGGAATATCTCTCCGGACGATGTAGAAAGCTACACTGTATTAAAAGGTGCAACAGCCTCCGCTTTATACGGATCACGCGGTTTAAATGGAGCCATTATGATTACAACAAAAAAAGGCTCCCGCGACAAGCGTGGCTTTTCTATAGAGTACAACTCAAGCACCATGTTTGAAAAAGGCTTTAACGCTATTCCGAAAGTGCAGGATTTGTATGGTCCCGGCGACCATGGTAAGTATGCCTTTGTTGACGGAAAAGGCGGCGGTACCAATGACGGCGACTATGACGTATGGGGACCGAAATTTGAAGGACAATTAATTCCGCAATACGATAGCCCGGTGGATCCTGTTACAGGTATAAGAAAAGGGACGCCTTGGGTGGCCCGTGGAAAGGATAACCTCAAACGTTTTATCCAGACAGGCATTCTTTCTACCAACAGCATTGCTGTATCCGCAAAGAATGAAAAAATGGATTTGCGTTTTGCCTTATCAAATACCTACCAAAAAGGGATGGTA
Source organism: Chitinophagaceae bacterium (assembly GCA_035495345.1). Lineage (GTDB taxonomy): Bacteria > Bacteroidota > Bacteroidia > Chitinophagales > Chitinophagaceae > JACMLD01. The sequence goes on from DATJGC010000271.1 coordinate 11,001, forward strand.
CCCAACACAAAGCTGAACATAGCTACTTTCAATATTTCTGCAGGTTACAATTTTACTGACAAGCTGCGGCTGGAGTCTTACTTTAATTACAACCGGCAGTCAACACCCAATATTCCGGATGTACAATACGGCCCAAACAGCATCATCTACAATATTACAATTTGGGCTGGCGCAGACTGGAACATTGCAGACATGCGTAATTACTGGCAGCCAGGAAAGGAGGGTGTGCAATCCATTTATGCAGAGTACCAGCGTTATCATAACCCTTATTTTATGTCGTACGAATGGCTCCGCGGTCATTATAAAACAGACATGAACGGGTATGCCAAATTAACCTATAAAATCAATAATCATTTTGATGTGCTGGCACGCACACAGGTAACTACTTATGATTTATTGAGAACAGAAAAAATGCCCTATTCTGCCCATCCATATGGCCGTGAAGAAGGAAAGGGTGATTATCGTGAAGACAAACGCAGCCTGTTTGAGAACAACACTGATATCCTGGGTAATTATCAAAACAACAAAGTGTTGGGCACCGACATCAGCGTGAGGGCATCTGTAGGCGGCAATATCCGTTCATTCAAATACAATTCAAGCTATGTAAGTACTGACTACCTGAACGTGCCCGGCTTGTACACTTTCGCCAATTCAAGAAATCCGCTGAAAGCTACCAGCTACCTGGCAAATATGATTGTAACAAGCGCGTATAGTTTTCTGGATATCGGTTTCAGCAAATTCGCGAATTTATCGCTGACAGGGCGCTATGATAAAAACTCCACCTTACCAGATGGTAATAATGTTTTCTTCTATCCTTCAGCATCATTAAGTACAGTGGTATCAGACTACCTTAAACTACCGGAGCCTATTTCTTTCCTTAAATTCAGGGGCTCCTTCGCAAATGTGAAAGGCGCATTAACGCAGGCCACCATTGGTGCCACACCGCTGGCAAGCTACCCGCTTGGCTATGGCTCACAGTACTCCTCTTCATATGATGGCCCGTCTTACCAGAATTCTGCAGCCTATTCTACCCCGCTGGTGTATGATAATAAAGCCGGCGCTTATTTTGCCAACACGCTAAATAATGACAGCATCAAGCCGTTTAGCTCAAGGGTAATTGAAGCAGGTATGGATATCCGCTTTCTTAAAAACCGTGTTGGGGTAGATGTTACTTACTTTACTTCAAAAGATGGTCCGCGCATATTTACCAGTCCGCTTTCTCAGACCAGCGGTTATACAGGTGCACTGCAAAATGGCATCACCACACTTAAAAAAGGCTGGGAGATCAGCGTCACCGGCAACCCGGTACGCACACGCAAATTCAGTTGGGATGTTTTACTGAACTGGTCTACCTACCGCGAGAAATACACACAGTTCTACGGTGGTTCCAATTCACTGAATGCACAAACATTTATTGGAGACAGAACAGATGAATTGTATGGGTCTGCGTTTGTAAAAACACCCGATGGACAAATTATTAACGATGCAGGCGGACGCCCGTTAAGAAACCCGGTAGCACAATTGTTAGGGTATACCAGTCCTGATTGGGTGTGGGCCATCAATAACAGCTTCCGCTACAAAAACTTTAGTTTCAGTTTCCAGTTCGACGGCCGGGTAGGCGGTAGTATGATAAACTACATTCAGCAACAGACCTACCGTGGCGGACGCAATATTGCCACTGTAGAAGGCGCTATGGGTGTAGCCAGGGAGCAGGATTACAAAGGCGTGAAATCATGGGTGGGAGAAGGCGTTACCATCAGCAACAATGTAGCTATTCAATACGATGCTGACGGAAAAGTGACCAATTACAAAGACCTACAGTATACTGCCAATACTACAAAAACTTATTTACAGGATTATATCAGCGTATACTATAACACCAATGAGGGCAATCTTATCAAAAAAACATTTGGTAAACTGCGCGAGGTAGTGATTGGGTATACCCTTCCACCTTCCCTGCTTGGCAAAACCTTTATCCACCAGGCAAGCATCTCTTTTGTAGGAAGAAATCTTCTTTATTTTTCAAAACATAAAGACCTTGACCTGGACCAGTACCCTGGTACAGAAGCTTCTTCTTCTTTACAAACACCCACTACAAAAAGGTATGGTGTTAACCTAAATATTACATTCTAATTATCCAGCAACTGAAAAAAGATATTATGAAATTCGTAAACAGCTTAATAATAGCCACCATTGCAATAGCTGCCGTAGCCGGTGGCTGCAAGAAAAAGTTTGAAGACTTTGCAGCCAACCCCAACCTTGCAGAAGAAGTAAGCCCGGAACTTGTGTTGCGGGGTATTACCTCTGATATGAATGCAGACGGTCCGTGGAGCAATGTTTCCCGGTGGAACCAGTTTGACGTTTGTAATTACAACTATTACGGAGATCAGCGGTACGACTGGACCGGCGCCAGCCTAAACTATACCACCCTGAAGAATGTTATTAAAATGGAAGAAGAAGCGAAGCGGGTTGGAGCAGCTGCTGTTAACCCGTACAATGCTTTAGGAAAATTCTTTCGTGCGTTTTTCTTTTATAGAATGACCAGCCTCACCGGCGATTTGCCCATGAAAGACGCCTTGCAGGGGTCAGCAATATCCACACCGGTGTATGATTCACAAAAAGCCATCTTTATACAAATTCTTCAATGGCTGGAAGAGTCTAACAGCGACCTGGCAAAGTTGATTGCCGAAGGAAACACCAATATAGACGGTGATATCTACCTGGGTAACGATCTCAAAAAATGGCAGAAAGTGGTAAACACCTTCCGTTTGCGCGTATTAATCAGCCTCAGCAAAAAAGAAGCGGATGGAGATTTAAACATCAAAAAACAATTTGCAGATATCATGGCCGGCGCTGGTGGCAAGTATCCACTCATGTCTGGTCCGGCGGACAACCTGCAATATACCTACAACAATATCAATAAATATCCTTCTAACCCAGACAACCTGGGTTTTGATGCCACGCGGTATAATATGTCTGCAACTTACCTTAATAAACTGGTAGAGCTGAATGACCCACGTGCTTTTGTAACTTCCGAGCCTGCAACAAAGCAATTATCGGTGAATAAGAAAACACCCGCAGATATTACCGCGTATGTGGGCGCCAATTCCGGTGAAGACCTTACCAATATGTCTTCAAAGATGTCATCTGTTGATACTGCTGAATATTCGCTACGCAGCAGGAGCAGGTATTATTCTTCGTATACTGCTGAGCCCGGCATTATTATAGGCTATACAGAAATGTGTTTTAACATAGCAGAAGCTGCTAACCGGGGCTGGATAAATGCAAACGCAGAAGACTATTATAAAAAGGGAATCAAATCTTCGCTTACATTTTATGGTATTCCGGTAGATGCTGCGGGCACCATCACCAAAACATACAAAGGCACCAGCTATCCCATTGCTTTCGATTTTGAAAATACATACTATCAACAACCTGCTGTAAAATACCAGGGCAATAATGCAAGCGGCCTTCAGCAGGTATTGCAGCAGAAATACCTGGCATTTTTTCAGAACTCCGGTTGGGAGGCCTATTTCAATTACCGCAGAACAGGTGTACCTGTATTTTTAACAGGAACCGGTACCGGTAACAGTGGCAGCATTCCCAAACGTTTTCAGTACCCTTCATCTGAAAGGACCACTAATACCACCAACCTCAAAGCAGCCGTACAAAGCCAGTATGGCGGCAATGATGATATCAATGCAGTGATGTGGATACTTAAATGATGCTAACAACGGCCTGATTGATTTCTAAATAGAAGGCGGAACAGCAGGTTCCGCCTTTTTGTAAAACAACAATGATGAGAACCCAACTGATTTTTTTATTTTTTATGGCAGTAGTAATTGCTGCCCAATCGCAAACAAACAAGACCGAGAACGTGGTGGTTATAACGCTGGATGGTATGCGCTGGCAGGAAGTGTTTGGCGGCGCAGATGAAGTACTTGCTGCAGACAGCAGCTATACAAGAGACCGTAAGGGCATCAAGGCAAAATTTGGCGGAAGCACTGCCGCAGAAAGAAGGCAAAAACTGTTTCCTTTTTTCTGGACAAGCATCGCCCGCCAGGGACAACTCTACGGTAACCGGCAATTAGGTAACAAGATGGACAACGCCAACCGCTACTGGTTTTCTTACCCGGGCTACAATGAAATTTTTACCGGCTATCCGGATACCGCCATCAACTCTAACGATAAAATACAAAACCCCAATGAAAATGTGCTTGAATTTCTCAATAAACAAAAAGGGTTTACCGGCAAAGTAGCGGCCTTTACTACATGGGATGTTTTTCCGTATATCTTAAACAGCAAAAGAAGCGGCATACTGGTAAATGCAGACGTGGATACCCTGCACTTTAACAACCCTGCACTGCAACTGGTCAATGACATGCAGTTGCTCAGCACCCGTCCCATTGGTGTGCGGCCGGATATCTTTACGTATATGGCCGCAAGGGAATACCTGAAAGCTTACCAGCCAAGGGTGCTCTACATTGCGTTTGATGAAACAGATGATTTTGCACATGGTGGCATGTATGATCAGTACCTGGGCAGCGCGCATGCAGAAGACGCCATGATTGGCGATCTTTGGAAGACGTTACAGCAATTGCCGCAATACAAAAATAAAACAACGCTTATCGTAACCTGTGATCATGGAAGGGGCGATAAGAAAAAATCCAACTGGCAACACCATGGCAGCAATATTGAAGATGCACATGAACTCTGGATGGCAGTGATAGGGCCAGATACGCCGCCGGCAGGTGAACTTTCTGCGCCCGCCCAAATCTACCAGGAACAGATTGCCGCTACCATTGCCGGTCTGCTGGGTTTTACTTTTACCGCCAACCATCCCGTGGCCGCCCCCATCAGCAGTCTCTACAAAAAATGATTGAATCGTGATATCGTTGACAGTGCTTATTTTTAAGGCGGAACAGCAGGTTCCGCCTTACTGCTTTTACCATTAAAACCTACTGCGTGCTACACAGACCAAAATCATCATCGCTTCTGCTGGCCATTATCGTCTCCTTAGCGCTACAGGCGCAAAAAAAAGTGCAATTGCTCACCGTGCCAGGCAGTACACAGTATTGTACCATTGATACAGCCGGGGTTTCAGTGTTGCCCAGCGGCCGTTACCTTACGCCGGCGGGACAGCTTATCCGGATCACCAATGATCCTTTTGGCCTGGCCATTTCTCCCAACGGAAAAAAAGCGGTTACCCTGCACAACGGCGTTTTCACTATTATAGATATCGCCGGCATGCAGGCGGTGCGGGTGCCGGGGTATGATAATAAGCTTACTTCTCCGCTGGCGCACCAGCCATTGTCTAACAATCCCTTTGGTGCTGCGGCCGACAGTGCTGTATCAAAACTGCCCACTGTATTGCCGCAGGGGTCTTTTCTGGGCGTGGCATTTTCAGCAGATTCAAAAACAGTGTATTTAAGCGGTGGCGACAATGGCGCTGTAATAGTGTATGATGTAGAGCAATGGCAACGCAAAGATTCCATCAGCCTGAACGGCGTTGTTGATGGGGTAATGTATGATGATAGCTTTACTTCAGACCTGCTGTTGAATGCTGCGGGCAATGAATTGCTGGTGCTGGACCGCGGCAATTTCAGGCTGCTGCGCTATGATCTTACGGCCCGTAAAATAACGGCGTCCATACCGGCAGGCAGGCAGCCCTTTGGCCTGGCCCTGAGTCCTGATAAAAAGACCGCCTTTGTAGCCAATGTGGGCGTGTATGCCTACCCGTTAGTAACGGGTATGACAAAGGAGAACCAGCAGTCTATGATGATATCTCACCACCCTTATGGCGATAACACAAAAGAAGCTATTGAAGGCACCGAGGTAGAAGGCAAGAAGATACCGGGCGTGGGTAGCCCGCATTCACCGGAAGCCATGAGTGTATTTGCCATTGATTTAACTACCAATAAAGTCACCGATAAATACAAAACAGGTTTCCAGGTAGGAGAGATGATTGAGGAAGCGGAAGTAGTGGGTGGTGCCAGTCCTAACAGTATCGCCGTAGGCAAACAATTTGCCTATGTAAGCAATGCCACCAATGATAATATCTCCATCATTGATTACAAAAACCACCGGATTGCCGGTCACCTGCAGATTGCCGTAGACAAAAGTATCGACAAATACCGGGGCTTGCTGCCATTTGGCATTACGCTGAGCAAAGATGAAAAGACATTGTACGCCGCCCTGCTGGGTTTTAACGCGGTAGCAGTTATCGATCTCGCTACTAAAAAAACCACCGGGCTGATACCCACCGGCTGGGGCCCCTCACGGGTAAGGCTATCCGAAGATGAGAAAGAAATGTATATCATTACCTGTCGCGGACTGGGTGCCGGCCCTAACGGCGGCAACGGCTTTATCGCCCCACCGCAGGGAACCTATATTGGAGATATACAGCTGGGCAGTTTTCAAAAGCTGCCTGTTCCAACGGCCCCTGCATTGGCGCAGTACACGCGCCAGGCACTCAGCAATACTTTTGTTAGAACCACCCTTACAGACAACCCGGCCAGTCCGGTACCGCTGCTGCCCGGCCTGCACCAAAGCCCCATCAAATACATTGTTTATATTACCAAGGAGAACAGGAGTTATGATGAAGTCTTCGGACAGCTGCCCAATGCAAAGGGTGATAGTACGCTGGCAAGGTTTGGCGTTAATTGCGAGTATACATTCCCGGATTCTATGCGTGCACAACTGCAACATTTGCGCGTAACGCCCAATCATCATAAAGCAGCTAAACAATTTGCCTTCAGCGATAATTTTTATTGCGATAGCGATGCCTCCATTCACGGTCATCACTGGATGATGGGCGTAATACCCAATGAATGGGTAGAGGCGAATGCAAGTGTTGACAAAACAGCGAAATTATTTTCCAAAGCGCCGGGCCGCCGCTTCCCTGGTTCTACCGGTAGCATGGACCCCGAAGACTATGCAGAAATTGGCGGCATGTGGGAAGCACTGGAAAGAAAGAAGATCAACTTTTACAATTTTGGTGAAGCCAATGAAACCGCCCACGTGCGTGAAGAATGGATGGATACCGCTACCGGTGCCGCACATGCGGTAATGGTGCCCATGCAAAAAGCATTGTTTACGCGTACCAGCTATAACTATGCAGGCTTTAATATGAACATACCAGACCAGTTCCGGATGAACCAGTTTGAAGAGGAGTTCACCCGCCGCTGGCTGCGCGGCAAACAAAAAATGCCTTCACTGATTACCATGCAGGTGCCCAATGATCATACGGCGGGCATCAGGCCCGAGGATGGCTACAGCTACCGGCATTCCTTTATGGCAGATAACGACCTGGCCGTGGGCCGCATACTCCATTTTCTCTCGCGCACAAAATACTGGAAGAACATGCTCGTTATCATCACAGAAGATGATCCGCAGGGCGGTGTTGATCATATAGATGCCCACCGAAGTATTTTAATGATGGCCGGCCCGTACGTAAAACATGGCTATGTGAGTCATACCCACGCTAACTTTGGATCTATTTTAAAGACGATCTACAATATCCT
>DATJGC010000272.1:0-6558 GCA_035495345.1 Chitinophagaceae bacterium
AGCGTTGCCCTTCCGCGGCCAGTTCTATAAAGCGCTCGTTCATTATCCAGCCCATGATCTTGGCCTTGTCAGTTTCGGTGGTTACATAATTAGCCGGCGCCGTACCTGCTGGTACCATATTTCTTGCCCGGGTTCTTACCTGGTTGATGAGTGCAATAGCATCAGCGGCCAATCCGCCAGACTGCAAAATGGCTTCTGCCTTCAACAACAGTACATCCGCGTAGCGCAAAATGCGCGGGTTATTGGCAGAAGCCACATTGGTCTGGGTAAACTTATCTCTGCTAACATATTTACGTATGGTCTTGTCTGCTGTTTTCAGCGTAGAATCCAGGCGCGGATCACCCGCCTCAAAAGCGGCTACCAGTTTGGGAGTGGCGTAAAAGCGCGATTGCCCATTGAGCGATACATTGTTGTAGAAACCCCAGAAGACAGACATAGACCCCACCGCATTGTCGAAGTCGTTAGACAACCACACATTGTCTAGCCCAAAGGGTTGCGTGGCCTGGAACTCAAACAATGACTCAGCATTGTTCTCTGTATCAAAAGCAAAATTGTCTGAGAAATTGGCCAGCAGGCTTACGCCGGTAATTTTATTAAAGGCGGTAATAGCAGCGGCATAGTCTGCCGTGGTTTTAGTGGCAGATGCTTTAAACACCAGGGCCTTGCCCAGCATGCCATTGGCGGCATTGGCCGTAGCGCGGCCACGGTTTGTGGCATCCCATGAAGCGGGTAAGAGGGTGGCCGCCTCGGTAAAGTCTTTTATGGCCTGCTCCAGCAATTGCGTGCCCGTACTATTGGCCGGTGTAAACTGGTTGGCATTGGTTACCCGCTCTACCCGCAATGGCGCTGTACCATAATAATTCCATAAATAGTAATAGGCCAGTCCACGCAGGAACAAAGCTTCACCCTTATTGTAGTTCTTTACATTGGCCGTTGTATAGATACCGTCTTTTACGCTGGCAATTTTCTCCAGCAATACATTGGCACGGGCCACCAATTGGTACCAGATGCTGTACATGTAAGAAACGCTTCCATTGCTGGGTTGCAGCTGGCCAAAAGTTTCAAAAGCCTGGTTGCCGTCATTGGTAGTAATATCATCTCCCTCAGCCAGGTTCATTGGCGCCAGTGATGAACCGCCATTGTACCAGTACACATCACTGAGTTTTGAATATACGCCAAAGGCCGCCTTCTGAAAGTCCGACTCCTGCGCAAAGTAATTGGCTTCTGTTGGACCGTGCGGCAGCAGGTCTAGCTCATTCTTATTACAGCTGAGGTGTAAGCCCGCAACGGCCGAAAAAACCAGCAGGCCTGTTTTAAAAATATATTTTTTCATTGTTGAATCAGTTGTTGTTGGTTACTAAAAAGAAGCGGTAATACCTACCAGGAATTGCCTTGTTACCGGTATAATGTCATTCTCCGGATCCAGCCCCTTGTACTTGGTAACTGTAAACAGGTTAACTGCGCTTACATATAGCCGTAAGTTTTGCGCCACTTTTGTTTTGTTGATGAGGCTGGAAGGCAATTTGTAGCCAATCTGCAAATTCTTCAGGCGCAGGTAAGAAGCATTTTCTACATACCGGTCAGACACCCGGTTAAAGGCACCGGGGTCACCAAATACCGCACGCGGCATGGTAGCAGAGGGATTGCCTGCTGTCCAGCGGTTAAGCGTTGTAGCCCACTGGTTGGCAGCGCCGCTCATGGCTTCAAGGCCGGCACGTACGCGGTTGTATTTCTGCACGTCTCCCACGCCCTGGAAAAAGATACTCAGATCAAACCCGTTCCATTCTGCAGCGGCAGAGAAGCCATAATAATAACCAGGAATGGTTTTGCCCAGGTAGGTGCGGTCGTTAGAATTTACGAGACTGTCGGGCGTGTTGCTATGCCTTGCTTTTGAACCGGCTGCGGGGTTTCCATATACATCCTGGAAATACATATCACCTGGTTTGTAAGTATAGCCACCCACATTTGCATCGCCTTTGGGATGGGCCGCTTTCCACGCGTTAATAGATGCCTGGTCCTGGAAGATACCGCCCACTTTATAACCCCAGAGGTAAAACATGGAATAGCCTTCTTCAATTCTGCCAAACTCATCTCCAATAGGTGAGCCGCCATTGAGTTTTTCAATACGGTTTTTAACCGTGGTGATATTGCCGGAGAAATTAAGGTTTACACCGCCCAGTTTTGTATTGTAGCCGAGTTGCAGTTCAATGCCTTTGTTGCTTACCTGTGCCACATTGAGGTTGGCAGGTTGCTCAATACCGGTATTGGGTGGCAGGGCAACGGACTGGATGATATCGTAGGTTGTCTTGCTGTAATATTCAGCCGTTATTGTAAAGCGGTTGTGCAGCAACACCGCATCAAAACCAATGCTGCTGGTTCTTACTTTCTCCCAGGTAAGTGTGGTGTTGGCAAAGTTGGGCAGGGTGGCACCCTGGTTCTGCGAGCCAAATGCATTGCCATTGCCAGAACCAATGGAGTAGTCTGAAGAAAGGCTTACGTTTGATAAGAACTGGTAAGGAGAGGCAGATTGAAAATTACCCAGCCTTCCCCAGCCGCCACGAATTTTTAAATCGTTTACAAAACTGTTGACAGGGAAGAATTTTTCTGAACTGATTCTCCATGCGGCCGCAAATGATGGAAAGGTTTCCCATTTTTTGCCAGGTGCCAGCCGTGAAGAACCATCGCGCCGCACGGTAGCATCAAAATAATATTTGTCTTTGAATTTATAACTCAGTCGGCCCAGGTAACCAATCAGCGCGTCCTCCTGCAAAATATTGGCGAGGCCGGAAGTATAGGGTGGTTGATTGCTGATACCGCGGTATTGCAGATCCGTATAATTTACATTGCCGCTGAGATCATTTACATGCCAGCTTGAAAACTGGTCGGAAGCATTGAGCAGAATATCAATGCCATGATCATTTTTAAACGTGTGCGTATACGTAAGCGAAAGCTCTTTGTTCAGGTTATAGGTGCGGCCTTCGCGCTCGCCATACCTTCCCTTGGCATTGCCATCCTGCCCTGCATAGGGGTTACCGGGTGTTTGAGAAAAGCGCCAGAAGCTAAAGTCAGACCAGCTTTTGCGCAGGTTGGTATAGTATTGTCCGCCCAGTGATCCCTTTAACTTCAAACCGGTAATGGGTTCAATCTGCAGGTAGGCATTGCCCAGGGCATTCATGAGCTGGTAGCGGTTATCTGATAGTTGTTGCTGCGCGAAAATATTGTACCGGCTTTGCTGGCCCCAGATCAGTTTTGGATCACCCGGTGCAAAAACAAAGGGCGCACCGGCATCCAGCTTGGTGGGGTCAAATGCAGGGTTTACCACAAAGCTGCCCGAAGTAACCGGTGTAAAGCCTGAGGGATCCGTAGCACTGTAAATAGGCTGAAAGGGAATAGTGGCCATCATGGTACCCAAATCTCCGCCGGTGTTTTCATAGGCGTCTTGCTGTATCAACCGCAGGTTGAGGCCGGCTGAAATGTATTTTGAAATCCTGGCATCCAGGTTGGTGGCAACGGTATAACGTTGAAGGTTATTCGCTTTTAGGGGGCTTTCGGTTTTTGTGTAACCGGCAGAAAAGTAATAAGTAGTATTATCATTGCCGCCAGACACCCTGGCACTTACATCGCGCATCGGCGCATTTTTATTTCTCAGCTCCTTATCCCAGTTATAAGTGGGGCCATTGCCTACATAGGCTGCATTATTGGCATCGTACAAAGGACCAAATTTTTGCGCAAAGCTGGTGTTGGCATCGGGGTTATTGGCATAGGCTTCTTTCAGCAGGGTAAAGTATTCCTGCGTGTTAAGCGTTTTAATGCTTTTGGGAATATTCTGAATGCCGTAACTACCGGTAAGCTCTACACCCGGGCGGCCAGACTTACCTCTTTTTGTAGTAATAATGATTACACCGTTAGATGCGCGTACACCATAGATAGCGGCCGCAGAAGCGTCTTTTAAAACGCTCATAGACTCAATGTCTGCCGGGTTAATCATGGAGAAGATATTGAGCGGAGAACGGATGTCTCCGATAGCGCCACCCGTAACACCGGCGCCACCTTCAAAGATGGGCAGGCCGTCTATTACATACAAAGGTTCTGCAAAGCCAAAGGTGTTAACACCCCTGATGCGCACGGTGGGTCTTGCGGCAGGGTCTCCGCCACCACTTTCTATAAATACACCCGCGGCTTTTCCCTGCAAGGCCAGTTCGGGCGTCATGGAAGTATTCTTGCTGATCTCTGCAGAGGATACCGTACTAACGGCGCCGGTTACGTCTTTTCTGCGCCTTGTACCATAGCCAATCACCACTACTTCATCTGCCTTGTTGTCTTTTAGCTGCAGTTTTATTTTTAATGCGCTGGCTTTGCTCACGCGTATATCAAAGGGCTCATACCCCACGTAAGAAATGGTAAGCACCGCGCCGTTGTTAGGAAGGTTGATGCTGAACTCACCGCCCGGTCCCGTAACCACCCCATTGCTGCTGCCTTTAATGTTTACAGAAGCGCCCGTGAGTGGATTGCCCGTAGCCGCATCCGTTACGGTGCCGGTAACAGGTATCTCCAATACCGCCACTTCGGTGGGCGCTGTTGCCGCCAGTTCTTTGCTCTTTACCACCACCGTTTTGCCTACAATGGCGTAACTGAGTGGCTGCTCTTTAAAACAAAGATCCAGCACCTCGGTAAGGGAAGCATTTTTTGTTTTGATGCTTACGGTTTTGGCCTGTTTAAGCAAGGCATAGTCATAGAAGAACACATAGCCGGACTGGCGCTCAATGACCTTAAAAATTTTTTCCAGGCTGCTGTTGCGTTCAGAAATGCTGAGCTGGGCATAGCCCCTTGCGCTTACCTGCAGGCAGGCGGTTAATAGCAAAATAGCAGCTAGTCTCATAGTTCGCAGTATTTGCCTTTTTGTTTCGGGCCCCGGAAATGGTAGGTACCGGGCGAAATTTGTAAGCTGATAATGGCAGAAATCCTGGTTACCAAATGCCTTAAAATGCATAGCTTCGTTAGGTTTAGTTAATGAATAAATGAGCCCGTCAGGTTTATAAATCGTTGACTTAACATCCGCCAGGCCTGTTCCACCAGGCCTGGCTTTTTGTTCAATCACCGAGGTCTTTCATCATGGATGTACAATTATTTTTTTTCCTTCAATGGTAAAACGCACCTTACTTTCTTCCAGGATCTTTAGTACTTCCGAGGCATTGCTGTTGCGGTCTATCTTACCACCAAAAAAGCGTTCAGGAATTTTACCTTCATAACTGATGGTAACATCATACCACCTTGCTATCTGTCTCATCACGGTTTTCAGATCGGCCCTGTTAAAAGAGAAGTAACCGCTCTTCCAGGCAATGGCTTCTTCCATGTCTGCATCTTTCAGCAGTTTTACATCGCCATTGCCTGCCAGTCTAGCCTGCTCACCGGGTTGCAACAGTACCGCTGCGCTTCCCCTGCTAATACTGATGCTGCCCTGTAGTAAAGAAGTGGTTATAGCGGCTTCATCTGTATACGCGTTTACATTAAAATGCGTGCCCAGCACTTTTATTTCCATGCCGCGTACATTTACAATAAATGGTTTTGCGGCATCGTGTGCCACTTCAAAGTAGGCTTCGCCGGTAATCTCCACCCTTCTTTCATTGCCGGAAAAGGCCGTAGGATAGGTGATGGACGCAGCGGCATTTAACCAAACCTCGGTACCATCTGGCAGTTGCAGCCGGTATTGCCCCCCGCGGGGTGTAGAAAGAGTATTGTATACAATCGCCAAAGCATCGGTATTCTCAGGGCGATACAGCAAGGCGCCACCAGCAGCTTTTTGCACCACGGTGTTACCCTGCACTGCCAGCTGGCCATTCTTTGCATCGTCCAGGCTAATGACATCACCATTGGCCAGGGTAAGCGTGGCTTTATTACTGCCCGGCAGTAACTCATTGGAACGCTTTTTTGGTTCAGCATGTGCCAGCTGCTTTTCTTTTACTGTTGTTGTTTTGTGGATGAACAACCATACACTACCCGCACCCACAAAAAACAGTAAGAGGGCCGCGGCCAGTTGCAGCATACGGCCCCATCCCCTGCCAGTGGCCATTGGTTGTACCATTGGCTTGCCCAGGGCATACTGGCTGATGCCCGCTTCTATTTTTTCAATTAAATCAGTATCGGGGGTGGCGAGGGGTTGTTGCTGCTGGTGAATGATGCTATAATATTCATCCAGTGCAGTTTCTACGTCTGCTATGGGGGCGGTACTAAGCCATTCAGCAAAGCGCTGGTGGTCTGCATCAGTGTGCTGGCCGGCAGCAAATTGTTGTAGGAAAGATTTGATCTCTAATGGCAGCATAGCAGTGGCTTACGCTGGTAAGACGATCCTGCTTTTATTTTACACCCCTGCCTTTCAATATTTTTTTAGCTGCTGCATGAAAAGAGCAGCAGCAGTAAAGGAATGGATATTTCTGTGTGCTCAAAAAGGTATTGCCGTACAAACCGGGAAGCACTGTACAATTGTTTGTTTACTACTGAGCGGGATATCTTTAACTGGCTGGCAATCTCTTCCTGTGATAGGCCGTTTTCAATGGTCAT
>DATJGC010000273.1:0-3688 GCA_035495345.1 Chitinophagaceae bacterium
ATGAGAAAGGTCTGGTTTTCACGCGCCGCATTTACCATGGCCAGGGTGCTTTCATAACTCACAGACATTGGCTTTTCACAGAGTACCGCTTTTTTATGGCGCAGGCAAAGCAGGGTGTGCGCATGGTGAAAAGTATGCGGCGTAGCAATATAAATGGCATCAATCTCCGGGTTGGCTGCCAAAGCCTCATAGGTGTTGTAGAAAACCGGCGCCTTGTATTTGGCGGCAAAGCCGGCAGCCTTTTCAATATCGCGGGAGGCTACCGCGTAAAGGCTTGCACCTGGCACCAGTGAAAGGGCAGCCGCAAATTTTTGTGCAATTTTGCCCGGGCCAATGATACCCCATTTGTAAGTCTTGGTTTGTTCCATTAGTAATTTACTTTAACATCATTTATTTTAACCGGCAGCCATACCTGCATCTGGTTGCTGCCCCGGTTGCACCAGCTGTAGTAAGGTATGGCGGTGATTTCTTTTTTAGTGGTTTGCAAAGAGAAACCATCTTCGCTTGTTTGAATAACAGGCACTCTTGCCTTCAATGCGATGACGGGTTCATCCAGTACCTGCATGGCCGCCTCACGCGCCACTGTACCGGCAGGGAAAAGGATATTCCAGGCCTTGCCATTATTGTCTGCACCTTCTACACAATACAACAAAGGACCCCGCTGCAATGCTACACGCTCGTGGTTTTGCTTTACTTCCGGCCGGGTAATCACGGTGCGTACGGGCATGGGCAGGTTCCATTCTATTTTATCGCCTTTTTTCCATACACGCTCCACCACTGCATACCCGTCAGCTACGGTATAAGCAGTTGTTTTACCATTGATCAGTAATTGGGGCGGAGGAACACTATCTGTTTGCGCAAAGGAATAAAGATTGCCTGGTACCGCTTCTCCGCTGGCCCAGCCAGGAAGACGAAGGTGCATGGCAAAACGCGTTGCCTTCAGCGGGTTTACAGACAACTGAATATTGCCGCTCCAGGGATAATTGGTGCTAATGCTAAGCGCCACTTTGCCGCTGGCAAGTGGTATTACTGTGTTGCTGCCCACAAAAAGGTTTATCCAAATGCCATTGGCAGAAGATGCATAAATATAATTACCGAGCGAGGCTACCAGCCTGGCAATATTGGCCGGACAACAAGCCGTTCCAAACCATTCACGCCTTGCATTTTTGCCCGTCGACGCCAGGGGATTGCCGTAGAAAAACCTGTCGCCCGATAGACTCAGCCCGTCCAGCGCACCATTGTACAGGCTTCGCTCCAGCACATCAATATATTCTCCTTTGCCGGTGAGCGAATTCATGCGCTGGTTCCAGAACACCATGCCTACCGAGGCACAGGTTTCACAATACGCCTGCTCGTTGGGCAAATCAAAATCAGTGGTAAAGCCTTCATTGCTGCCCGCAGAACCAATACCCCCCGTGATGTACATATTCCGGTACACAACATCTTCCCATACCCTTCTCATGGCCTGCAGGTAACCCTCATCACCGGTAAGCGCGGCCACATCTGCAGCGCCCGTATACAGGTACATTGCTCTTACGGCATGCCCGGTGATTTCTTTTTGATCGCGCACCGGTACCAGGTCCTGCGCATAGGCTGTATCCTTCCAGTCTGTCCAGGTATACCCTTTGGCAAGGCGGTGACCTCGTTCTTCCAGCAACCAATGCGCCAATTGCAGGTATTGTTTGTTCTGCGTGGCCTTGTACAATTTTACCAACGCCAGTTCAAGTTCCTGGTGGCCGGTAACCCAGTCTTTTTTTCCGGGGCCGAAGAGGCTGTTAAAGTAATCAGCCCAACGGATAGCAACGTCTAAAAATTTCCGTTTGCCGGTGGCATCATAGTAGGCCACGGCTGCTTCAATCATATGGCCGGCATTGTAGTCTTCATGCATGCTCATATCTGTCCACCGCTGGTCGAGCCCCTTCAGCGTATACCAGGTATTCAGATAACCATCCGGCAATTGTGCCGCGGCAATTTTATCGATCCATTCATCACATTTCTTTTCCATGGCCGCACTGGGATTTGTTTTTAAGGAGTAGGCCATTGCTTCCAGTGCTTTGAAAACATCGCTATCGTCATAGAAAATTCCTTCGTGCGCTTCGCCCTTTTTACGGGCTACTTTTTCAAAATTGCGGATGCGCGCCGTAGCGGTTTCCGTCTGGTAAATGCAGGCGGCCAGGGTCTTGGTGGCCACCTTGTCTATCTTCGGTTTCCAGAAACTGTCTGTAATGGTAACCTCTGAAAAACGAACCGGCTCCAATTGCAGCAGGCTTTGCTGCGCGGTGGCAGGCTTTCTGAGGGAGGCTATACACAAGAACAGGATAAAAAGCTGGCGGGAGGAGAATTGCATAGTGACCTTCTTTTTAAGGGTAAATACTGGTAGGAGAAGGTTCTGGCAGGGCACCAAGTTAACTGAATCAGTTCAAAAACAAGAAACCATATAGTTTTTAGTTTGAGGTTTTCAGTTCTTTTGCTTTGCCTGTTTCACGCAGCGCAGCAGCGAAGCAGCGGAGATGAGTTTGAAGTTTTCAGTTTGTAGTTTTCAGCTTCGTTTGTTTCTCGCAGCGACGCGAAGAGGCGGAGAAGCAACGAGGCGGCGCAAGATAACCGAAGTCTTGCAACAGCTTGATCTTGCAAAAACATGATTAAGACTTCGGTTATCTGTTCTAAGCAAGCGGAAGGCCGCTATACGAAGTCTCCTGACTTCGCGAGGCGGCGCAAGATAACCGAAGTCTTGCAACAGCTTGATCCTGCAAAAACATGATTAAGACTTCGGTTATCTGTTCTAAGCAAAAGGAAGGCCGCTATACGAAGTCTCCTGACTTCGTATTTCTATGTTCTTCCGAGTCTGTGACTCGAGTTCTTCCTCTTAAATATGTTAGACGCAACAATTATCCAGCAAAAACAAAAGCCCGGCGAATGGCCGGGCTTTGAGGAGCAATAAGCTGTTAATTATTTTAGTTCCAACACTATCACAGAAGCAGCGGGCAGTTTTACCTGCAGGGTGCCGCCTTTTAGCGTTGCGCCATTATAACTGGTAGGTTTTACTTTATCCGGTTGTTGAAATGAATTGTAATCCTGTACGCTAGGCGTAGCCAAAATACGACCGGTTACGGATGTTGGCGCTGCACTGCCCATATCCAATGAAATAGTAGCCGCCTTTGAAGGATCAATATTTACCAGTGAAATGTGCAACAAACCTGCCTTGTCTCTGGAAGCAGATACAGACAAAGCCGGCAAAGAATCTTTGCCCATTACAAAGCTGCTGTTGGTAAAATTAACCGGTACCAGGGTGGCATCCTGGTGTACATTGTACATTTCCATTACATGGTAAGTGGGCGTTAAGATCATTTTTTCCTTATCGGTTAAAATCACCGCCTGTAACACGTTTACACACTGTGCCAGGTTGGCGATGCGCACACGATCTGCATGGTTGTTAAAGATGTTCAGCGTAACACCTGCAATCATCGCATCGCGCATGGTATTTTGTTGAAAAAGAAAACCAGGATTGGTACCAGGCTCCACATCGTACCAGCCGCCCCACTCATCCACTACCAGCGCAACTTTTTTCTGGGGGTCATATTTGTCCATCACCGCCGCATGTTTGCTTACCAGTTCTTCCATCAACAAGGCCTGCTTCATAATGCCGAAGTACTGTTCCGGGGTGAAGTTGGTGGCTGGCCCTTTTTTC
>DATJGC010000274.1:0-3159 GCA_035495345.1 Chitinophagaceae bacterium
GCGATTTTTCTAGCTTCATACATGCAGTTTTGGTGATTGTAAATACCGGTATATGACCGGCGGCTTATCTGGCTTAAAAAATTGTACCTGGGTTAGGGACTACCGTACAAAAGGTAACAAATTGATAGTGGCGAAGCTTTCGTTATACCAAATATAAACCCTATCAGGCAAATGCCGCCGTTTAATAACAGTAAACTTTTCCAGCGCGGGAGGTCCTGCTTTAGTGGTATCCTATATAAAAATTGCTTTATTTTTACTGCTATGCATGGAATTACAGAAGACATTATCAACTTGTTTACATCGTTTGCCAACGTACCCGTAACGCAGGTAGAAAAGATACCGCAGTCTGGCAGCGACCGTATCTATTTCAGGGTTACCACCGCATCCCAAACCTATATTGCTACCTATGGCCACAACATAAAAGAAAATGAGACTTTTATATATTTCAGCCAACATTTTAAGAAAGCAGGTTGCCCGGTGCCATCCATCCTTGCAGTAAATGAAGCCAAGACAATTTATATCCAGGAAGATTTTGGCGATATCTCCTTGCTCAATAAACTGGAAGAACATGGTTACACGCCCTACGTGTACGGATTGTTTCAGCAAAGCCTTAAAGCACTGGCCTGGCTGCAGATAAAAGGTGGTGAAGGCATCGATTATAATTACAGCCTTACCGCGAAAGAATTTGGAAAGCAGGCCATCTTATCTGACCTGCTGTATTTCAAATATTATTTCCTGGATACCTTGAAGTATGCGTACGATAAGCAGGCGCTGCTGGATGATTTTGAAGCGCTGAGTACCTACCTCACGCATACGGAGAATAAGCATTTTATGTTCCGCGATTTTCAGAGTCGCAACGTAATGATTAAGGATGAAAAGGTTCATTTTATAGATTACCAAGGCGGTATGCGCGGCGCCTTGCAGTATGATGTGGCCTCGCTGCTATGGCAGGCGCGGGCCGAGCTGCCGGATGAATGGAAAAACAAGTTGCTGGATTATTATATAGACGAGGCCAACCAATTGCTGGAAGCGCCGGCAGACAAAACCATTTTCATTTCACAATACAATGGTTATGTGCTGATACGCTTGTTGCAGGTATTGGGCGCCTATGGTTTCAGGGGTTTGTTTGAGCGAAAGGCGCAGTTTCTTACCAGCATACCACTGGCGCTGAGAAATTTAAAAGCATTGGCAGAAAACCAGCGCATGGGCATTGCTGTACCCACCTTTGAAAAATGCCTTCGCTTTTGTGTGAGCGATGAAGTGGTTAACCGCTTTGAACCGTTGAGGGCAGGTCCGGATACAGCATTGGTGGTGGGCATCAACAGTTTTTCTTACCGCAAGGGCATACCCGCAGATGAAAGTGTTAATGGCGGTGGCTTTGTATTTGATTGCAGGGGTATTTTAAACCCCGGCCGTTTTGAAGAATTTAAAAAGCTGACCGGTCGCGATAAACCGGTAAAGGATTTTTTGGAGCAACGTACAAAAATGCCCGACTTCCTGAACAGTGTTTTTGATATTGTAGATATTTCCGTGGCAGATTATATTAAAAGAGATTTCAGCAGCCTGGTGATCAACTTTGGATGCACCGGCGGGCAACACCGGAGCGTGTATGCCGCTGATGCGTTGGCGAGGCATCTCAAAAATAAGTTTCATGTAAAAATTGATCTGCAGCACCGCGTACAGGATGAGAAGAATTGGATCAATGAATAAAGATTGGCAAACCTGCGCCTGCCTGCTTTAGGCGGCACTTAAATGTATATTCAATGAAAGGAATGATTTTCGCCGCAGGGCTTGGCACACGTTTTAAACCATGGACCGATACCCATCCCAAAGCACTTGCACTGGTAAATGGAAAAAGCCTCTTACAACGCAATATTGAATATTTTCAGCAGTATGGAATAACGGATGTTGTAGTGAATGTGCATCATTTTGCAGACCAGATCATAGAAGCCGTAGAAAAAAACAAAGGCTGGGGAAGCATTGTAACCATCAGTGATGAGCGTGAAGAAGTACTTGAAACAGGTGGCGGGCTTTTAAAGGCTGCACCCCTGCTGCAGGGCAGTGAACCGTTTGTTACCATCAATGCAGACATACTTACCAACCTGAACATTAAACGACTGCTGGATTACCATAAAGATTACAAGCCACTGGTTTCTTTTGCGGTGAGCAATAGAAAAACTTCGCGCTATTTTTTGTTTGATGAGTTTGACAGGCTCTGCGGCTGGCGCAATAAAAAAACCGGCGAAGAGATCATTTCCATCCCTAATAAAGAAATGGTTGAACGCGCGTATAGTTGCGTGGTTGTTTTTGAACCCCGCATTTTTGAACTGATACCACAGCGCGGTAAGTTCTCCATTGTAGAAACGTATTTATCACTTGCAAAAGATAACCTGATACTGGGCTATGATCATACCGGTGATAAATTTGCTGACGTAGGCAAGCCCGCTTCCGTAGCAGAAGCTGAGGCGCTATTCCCCTAAAAATTTACGTTTGATGGCACGGCTGCCAACTTTGATCAATTCTTGAATGCATTGCCTGCGGAGCTGCTTAAACAATCTGAATTGATTGATTATCAGAACTCATCGTACTATATTATTTAGTAAATTGTGCTAAAGTTAATAGTATGAGCGATAGGGTAATGGAGAAGCTTTCAATTCTTGCCGATGCTGCCAAGTACGATGTTAGTTGTTCCAGCAGCGGCAGCAATCGTAAGAATGACAACAAAGGGCTGGGCACTACCGGAATGGGTATCTGCCATGCCTATACGGAAGATGGCCGTTGCGTTTCCTTACTTAAAATACTGCTTACCAATCATTGTATTTTCGATTGTGCCTATTGCGTAAGCCGGAAGAGCAATGATATTAAACGCGCCGCATTCACCGTGCAGGAAGTGGTGGATCTCACCATTAATTTCTACCGTCGCAATTATATAGAAGGATTGTTTTTGAGCTCGGGTATCTTTTCTAATGCAGATTATACCATGGAAAGACTGGTGCTCATTGCTAAAAAACTAAGAACCGAGCATCGCTTCAACGGTTATATCCACCTTAAATCTATTCCTGGTGCCAGTGATGAATTGCTGCAGCAGGCAGGTTTGTATGCAGACCGGCTTAGCATCAATGTAGAAATGCCAACCAGGGAGAGTCTTGCTATCATGGC
>DATJGC010000275.1:0-21846 GCA_035495345.1 Chitinophagaceae bacterium
CAGCCCTGTTACCGGTAATTATATTTTTTACGTTTGGGTATTGCTCAGCAGCGCCGGCACGGTTTATCTGCTGATGCGCTGGTGGAAAAGAAAATTTCCGCACGGGTAGGCCGGTAGCAGCCTGGTCATAAAAGCTTTCCATGTTTTGTTGCCATGCATCTCCAGCATGATAAGTGCCAAATGCAGTGCGCCAATTATTTATGCTTATTGTTTTGTATCCAGTATTACGGGGTTGCTTCCCTTGCCCATGATGATCACTTTTGCATTGGCAGATTTTGCAATCTCCAGCTGGGCCTTAATACTTTCATATTGCAGCTGCCGGTCTGTAAGACTCTCACTGATGATGCGCTGGTAATCCGCAATACCCTGTGCTTCCACGCGTTTACGCTCCGCTTCCTGTTTTTCCTTTTGCAGCACAAATTGCATTTTCTGGGCGTCTTGCTCTGCGTTTATTTTTTGTTCAATGGTGGCTCTTACAGATTGGGGCAGGGTGATATTTCTTACCAGCAGGTTTTCAAGCAGCAGGCCGCGCTTGTTAAAGTCTGCCTCAATGGTTTTAAAGATGCGCTGCTGAAACTCATCCCGCTTGCTTGAGTAAAGGGCCACCGCCTCATAGTACACGGCGTTATCTCTTATGCGGGTACGTGTAATGGGGCGCACAATTTTATCTTCAAAATTTTCTCCGGTTTCTGATAATAATTTGGGTGCATCATTGGGCACTACCCTGTAGAGCACGGAAAGATCAATGGTTACTTCTAGTCCGTCTGCGGTGAGCACGCGGATAGCGTCATCGCCTGTTTTATGGCCTTCATCCTGTATGCCACTCATGGTATAATTCTGGGTTTTTACATCCAGCTTTACCACATCTACCAGCGGGTTAATAAAGTGAAGGCCACTGCCCAGCACTTCCTTTTGTACTTTTCCGAAAAGTTTTTGTACGCCCACCTGGCCGGCTTCAATTTGTATAACGCAGGCCGTCATTACACCCAGCAGCATTACAATCAGTCCTACCACCCTCAGCGGGCCGCTGAACTTCTTCATGTTTATATCTGCCCTTGAAAAAGCCTGGCCAATAAAGAAAATAATCAATCCTAGAATGAGCAATACCATATAAATTTTTTTAAGGTTTAAGGGGGCGGTGCTTAGCTGCTATGGTCTGCAATGATCATCCATTTGCCATTGATCTTATTAAAAAGAAGTGTGTAGCTGCCGCCAACATCACCAACGCTTCTTTTTAAAAACCATTTGCCCAGCACCCAATAGTAGGTGGGCGACAATCTTTTCATTTTTACTATTTCAAAAAACAGCTTCCCCATTTGTTCTTTATTGCTGTAATTCTTTTTATAATTATTCAGCGTATTGGCATAACCGTAAGTAACGCCAGACTTGCCAATGAACATGAGTGAATCATTGTTCCAGTAAACGCTCATGAAATTTTCAAGATCTCCCTTGTTCCAGTAAACGGTTTGTTTGTTAAGAATGTCTAGAATCTCTTTTTCATCTTTGTTGGTTTGTGCTGCCAGCAGTCCGCAAAACAGCACTGATAAGAAGAGTGTAGCGGCTTTTTTCATGCAGTAAAGGTATTGAACGGCAGGATAGGTAAATGTTTTCTGCCAACATTTTGGCGATAGATTCCCTGCCATATTCAAAGAAAGCAATAGATGGGTAATAAAAATGCCTGGCGCCGAAAGGCGTCAGGCATTAAATTCAGCCGGGCAGTTACTCACCGCATGGCTGTATACACACTATGAAAGTACATGGTTGATAGCTTCCGCAGCCCTTATTGCCAGCTGTCTTGTTACTGGCAAACAATACTAGGTTGCCCAGGCTTTATCGCCTTTTTTATAATCTATGCAGCCCTCATACCTGCCGGGCACGGCTACATAACGAAGCGCCTGTGTAGCACCTTCTTTTGATGTGAAATAGCCAAACAAGGTCAGCTGTTTCATCTGTGTAAAATAATGTGTTGGGTCGTCTTTCTTTTTATTCTTCTGGTAGTCTTTTGCTTCTTTATCCAACGCAGTCAGGAAACTTGTACGCTGTTCAGGTGTAGATTCCATGAAAGATTTTCCGTTGGCTTTTTTGCAGGCATCGTTCAATTTGCCAATGCCTTCATGAAAAATCTTTTGTTCTTTTTCATCATAGCAATCATTCACCATCACTGTCATGAAGGTGCCCACTTTAGCGGCTTTGGCGCCGGGACTTTTTG
Source organism: Chitinophagaceae bacterium (assembly GCA_035495345.1). Taxonomy (GTDB): domain Bacteria; phylum Bacteroidota; class Bacteroidia; order Chitinophagales; family Chitinophagaceae; genus JACMLD01. The sequence continues at coordinate 2,210 of DATJGC010000275.1, forward strand.
TGGGTGGTAATATGGTATCTGCCACTTCATCGAGGAAAGCAACATCTTCCGCGTTAAAAACAGCACCGCCCATGGATGGTTCGTTCTTACAGCCGGTGAGTAACAGTTCGCCGCCTATAAACGCGCCGCCGGTAAGTACTGTAATCATTTTTAGAAGCTCTCTTCTGTCCATATCAATTTTATTTTATAGTGTTTAAAGATATACTTTTTATTTTTTGCTACCTGTTTTTGCGGAAGGCGCCTGGCTACAAATTTCCTTTTTTTAGTTCCTGCACCGCATAATCTGCAGCCCTTGCCGTGAGTGCCATGTAGGTCACCGAAGGGTTCTGGCAGGCAGAGGAGGTCATGCAGGCGCCGTCTGTATTGAAAACATTTTTTACTTCATGCACCTGGTTCCATTTGTTTAGGACCGAGGTTTGGGGGTCTTTACCCATTCTGCCCGTACCCATTTCATGTATGCAAAGCCCCGGGTTTGCTTCGCCATCATCAAACGTGTAAATATCTTTAAAGCCGCTTTTCTCCAGCATTTCTGCGGCGCTGTCTTTCATGTCTTTGCGCATGGCTTTTTCATTGGCCTTAAAATCACATTCAATATCTGCCAATGGCAAGCCCCATTTATCTTTTTTGTCTTTGCTCAGGGTTACACGGTTGTCTTCATACGGCAGGTGTTCTCCCCAGCCGCCCAGCCACATAGACCATTTGCCGGGTTCTGTCATGGATTCTTTTAATTCAACACCAATGCCTTCATGCCCGTTGCTCCGCCCCCTGGCGGCGCCACCCTGGTAACCGAAACCTCTTACATAATCTTTATGCGCCGATTTTTCATCCAGGTTGCGAAACCGCGGAATATAGATGCCGTTGGGCCTTCTTCCGTAGGTATACTGGTCTTCAAAACCTTCGTAACTGGCGCCCGCACCTACGTGGTAATGATGGTCCATCAGGTTGCGGCCCAACTGATCGCTGCCATTGCCCAGGCCGTTCGGAAAAGCATCTGATTTGGAATTGAGCATGATATAGGTAGAGCCGATGGCGGAGGCATTCAGGAAAATTATTTTTGCATAATATTCCTCGGTCTTCATGGTAAGCTCATCAATAATGCGCACGCCTGTTGCCTTCTTTTTGTCTTTATCATACAACACTTCCATTACAATGGAGTGCGGCCGCAGTGTCAGATTGCCGGTGGCCATAGCTACGGGAAGGGTGCCCGAGTTGCTGCTGAAATAACCGGCAAAAGGACAGCCCCTGTCGCACAGGTTGCGGTACTGGCAGGGACCACGGCCATTCCACCCGCGGGTGAGGTTGGCTACGCGGCCGATAATCATTCTTCTGCCGTCTGAAAAATTCTTTTGTATTTTATCTGCCATGTATTTCTCCAGGCAGTTCATTTCCATGGGTGGCAGAAAATCGCCATCGGGTAATTGTGGCAGGCCTTCTTTGGAACCGCTGATGCCAACAAACTTTTCTACGTAGCTGTACCAGGGTGCTATATCGCGGTAGCGGATGGGCCAGTCTACACCATGGCCATCTTTGGCATTGGCTTCAAAATCTACATCACTCCAGCGGTAACATTGCCTGCCCCACATAAGGCTTCTTCCGCCTACATGGTAGCCGCGTATCCAATCAAATGGCTTTACCTGTGTGTACGGATGGTCTTTATCGTTTACAAAAAAATGAGCATTGGCTTCATTGCAGAAACCACGCACCTGTACGTGCTGGTCTTCTTTAATTTTATGGGTATTGGTATTGCGGTGCAATAATTCCCAGGGGGCAAGATTGGTGGTGGGATAATCTTTTACATGCTCTACCTGGCGTCCGCGTTCAAGTACAATTGTTTTCAACCCTTTTTCACAAAGTTCTTTTGCGGCCCAGCCACCACTGATACCGCTGCCTACCACAATGGCATCATATGTGTTTTGGGCAACCGCCTTGTTATTGATATGAAGTGTATCTCCGGGCATATGTTGTTTACAATGTACTGTTCTTTGTAGCTGTTTTAATGCGTTTACAGGTTTCCTTTTTTTAATTCTTCTACTGCAAAGTTGGCGGCTCTTGCGGTGAGTGCCATATAAGTGAGTGAAGGATTTACACAGGAGGAAGAGGTCATGCAGGCACCATCTGTAAGAAATACATTTTTTGCATCCCATACCTGGTTATGACTGTTCAGCACAGATGTTTTGGGGTCTTTACCCATTCTTGCGCTGCCCATTTCATGAATGCCGTCGCCAATTTCATGGCCGTTGTCTCTTGTCTTTATGTCTTTGGCGCCCGCTGCTTCCAGCATGGCTACGGCTTCGGTAACAATGTCTTTGCGCATCTTCAATTCATTTTCCTGCAGCACGGCGTTCATTGCCAGTACAGGAAGGCCCCATTTGTCTTTCATCTCTTTGTCAAGACTAACAGTGTTGTTATGATGCGGTAAGAGTTCTCCAAACCCGGTAAGGCCCATTACCCAGGGACCGGGTTCAGTAAGAGAATCTTTAAATGCGGCGCCTACATTCATCTCGGCCACATCCCTGCTCCAGCCCTGCCTGCTGCCGGCGCCCTGGTAGCCAAAGCCACGGAGATAGTCTCTTTTATCGTTGTGAATATTTACGAACCTCGGAATATAAATACCGTTGGCGCGTCTTCCATAATAATATTTGTCTTCAAATCCTTCCATGGTGCCGGAAGCGCCAAGGTTGTAATGATGGTCCATGATATTATGGCCCAGTTCTCCGCTGCTGCTGCCCAATCCTTCTGGCCAGATATCAGTAGCAGAATTCATAAGCACCCATGCGCTGTTGAGGGCCGATGCATTTACAAAAACAATCTTGGAGAAGAATTCATAGGTCTTGTTATTCTCAGCATCTACTATTTCTACACCTTTTGCCTTCTGGCTGTCTTTATCGTAAATGATTTTCGATACAATGCTCCAGGGGCGGATGGTAAGATTGCCGGTGGCCCTTGCCGCGGGCAACGTAGAAGACTGTGTGCTGAAATAGCCACCGAAGGGGCATCCTTCCCAGCACCTGTTCCGAAACTGGCATTGTGTTCTGCCGGCAATAGGCGCTGTTAAATTGGCCACCCGCCCGATGAACATATGCCTGTCTCCTTTCCATTTATCTTTTATCCTGGCGGCTACTTCCTTCTCCACGCAATTCATATCCATGGGTGGAAGAAAATGCCCGTCTGGCAAATGGTCTAACCCTTCTTTTGAGCCGCTTACGCCAATATGTTTTTCTACATGATCATACCAGGGCGCAATATCGCGGTAGCGGATTGGCCAGTCGATAGCCCATCCATCTTTTGCGTTGCCTTCAAAATCCAGGTCGCTCCAGCGATAACTCTGCCGTCCCCATAAAATAGAACGACCGCCGAGCTGGTAGGCGCGCCACCATTTGAAGGGTTGTATCTCTTTATAGGGAGCATCATTGTCTTTTACCCAGTAATCTATGATGGGTTCAGATTTACCCCAGGTACGTGCTATAACAGGCCTGTCTTTCAAAGAGGCTTTTGTAACCGTTCCGCGGTGCGGCAGGTCCCAGATATCTTTTGAGGCCGAGGCATAATCTTTTACATGTTCAAAATTGCGGCCGCGTTCAAGCATCAATACTTTGAGCCCCTGTTCACACAATTCTTTGGCTGCCCAGCCGCCGCTGATGCCAGAGCCAATGACAATGGCATCATACGTATTTTGCGCAACTGCCTTATTGTTGATGTTTAACGAATCTCCTGGCATGCTTTATTGGTTCTGCTTTTTATTAGTGTTAGCACTTGCTGATTATCTGGCGCTGCGCTTTACAGATTGTTTTTCTTTAATTCACTTACTGCATGGTCTGCCGCACGTGCTGTGAAGGCCATATAACTGAGTGATGGGTTTACGCAGGACGCAGAGGTCATAAACGCACCGTCTGTTACAAACACGTTGGGCGCATCCCATACCTGGTTAAATTTATTGAGCACGGAGGTTTTAGGATCCTTGCCCATGCGTGCAGTACCCATTTCATGAATACCACGACCGAGCGTGCCATCACCATCTCGACCTCTTACATTTTTAACCCCGGCCGCTTCCAGCATTTCCACGGCATCATTCAACATGTCTTTGCGCATCTTTTTCTCATTGTCTTTGTATTCTACATCGAAGGCAAGTACAGGAAGTCCCCATTTGTCTAGCCGCTGCTTGCCATTTTTATCTGGCACGGGGCGCATGCCCAGGTCTTTGCCCGTAATGGGATCATTAAACTGTTCCATTTTATCTCCGTACAAAGTCTTATCCAGGTAAATCCGATTTTCATGGTAGGGCAATGTTTCACCAAAGCCACCGATATTCATTGTCCAGCCACCTGGTTCTGTAAGTGCATCTTTAAAATCTGCGCCAATGGATAATTCTTCCATTGAACGATTGTAACCTTCCCTGCTGGCGCCGCCCTGGTAGCCAAAGCCCCGCAGGTAATCGCGTTTATCGCCATAAAAATTACGGTAGCGTGGTATATAAATGCCGTTGGCACGACGTCCAAAATAATATTTGTCTTCATACCCTTCTACATGGCCGCTGGCTCCAACGCCCAGGTGATGGTCCATTACGTTATGGCCCAGCTCACCGCTGCTGCTGCCCAGCCCGTCTGGCCAGATATCAGTAGCAGAGTTCATGAGTATCCATGCACTGTTTAAGGCCGATGCATTTACAAAAATGATCTTTGCGTTGTAGGTGTAGGTCTTGTTGTTTTCACCGTCAAGCACTTCCACGCCGGTGGCTTTTTTCTTGTCTTTATCGTACAAAATTTTTGTAACAATGCTCCATGGCCTGAGCGTAAGATTATTAGTGGCCATTGCAGCAGGTAAGGTAGAAGACTGTGTGCTGAAGTACGCACCAAACGGGCAACCCAGCCAGCATTTGTTACGGTACTGGCAAGCGGTGCGGCCCTGGTGGGCTACGGTAATATTGGCCGTACGGCCGATAAACATATGACGCTTGCCTTTGAAAGCTTCTTTGAGGCGGGCGGCAACATCTTTCTCCACGCAGTTCATATCCATGGCAGGCAGGTACTGGCCATCCGGCAGTTCAGGCAATCCTTCCCGGCTGCCGCTGATGCCCGCAAAACGTTCTGCATGATCATACCAGGGCGCTATTTCTGCATAGCGCACGGGCCAGTCTATGCCAATTCCTTCTTTTGCGTTGGCTTCAAAATCCATATCGCCCATGCGGTAGCTCTGCCGGCCCCACATGAGTGAACGGCCTCCTACATGGTAACCACGGAACCAATCAAATCTTTTTATTTCAGTGTACGGGCTTTCTTTGTCGCTGGCCCAGTAATCAAGGTTTGTTTCATTGAGCGGGTAATCTCTTTTCAGCGCGGGGTAGTCTTTGATCATCTGCTGCGTGCGGCCACCACGGTGCGGAAAATCCCAGGGGTCTTTTGTAGCATTCACGTAATCCTTTACGTGCTTGATATCTTTGCCGCGCTCAAGCATCAGCACTTTTAGTCCTTTCTCACAGAGTTCTTTTGCGGCCCATCCGCCGCTGATACCAGAGCCAATGACAATGGCATCGTATGTGTTTTGCTCAACCGCTTTGTTATTTATATTTAATGAATCTCCGGGCATAATAGTAAGTTTAGTAGTTCTGAAATTCTTGTTCCTGTTTATTGGTATTGATTGCCAGCATTACAGGTTTTGTTTTTTCAATTCACTTACTGCGTGGTCTGCAGCGCGTGCTGTAAAGGCCATGTAAGTGAGTGAAGGGTTCTGGCAGGCTGCTGAGGTCATAAAAGAGCCGTCTGTTACAAATACATTGGGCGCATCCCAGATCTGGTTGAACTTATTGGTAACAGATGTTTTTGGATCCTTGCCCATGCGCGCGGTGCCCATTTCATGAATGCCGCGGCCAAGTGTGCCATCACCTTCCCATCCGTTCACATTTTTAACGCCGGCTACGGTAAGCATTTCAATGGCATCATCCTTCATGTCTTTGCGCATCTTCTTCTCGTTCTCCTTGTATTCTACATCAAAGGCCAGCACGTTAAGGCCCCATTTGTCGAGGCGTTGTTTGCCATTTTTATCCGGTACGGGGCGCATGCCCAGGTCTTTACCGGTGATGGGGTCTTTAAAGGCTTCCATCTTATCTCCGTACAATTGTTTGTCTATATAAATTCTGTTTTCATGGTAGGGCAGTGTTTCGCCAAAGCCACCAAAGCCCATTGACCAGCCACCGGGTTCTGTCATTGCATCTTTGAATGCACCGCCGATGCTCAGTTCAGGAATATGATCTCCCCAACCCTGCCGGCTGGCGCCGCCCTGGTAACCAAAGCCGCGGAGATAATCACGTTTATCGCCAAACAGGTTTCTGTAGCGTGGTATGTACGGGCCGTTGGCGCGGCGTCCGAAATAATATTTGTCTTCATAGCCTTCTACGGTGCCGCTGGCGCCCACGCCTAGGTGATGGTCCATTACGTTATGACCCAGTTCTCCGCTGCTGCTACCCAGTCCGTCTGGCCATATATCTGTGGCCGAGTTCATGAGTATCCATGCAGAGTTCAATGCAGAGGCGTTCAGGAAAATTATTTTGGCGTTGTACGTATAGGTCTTCATGGATTCAGCATCCAGTACCTCCACACCGGTAGCTTTTTTCTTGTCTTTATCGTACAAAATTTTTGTAACGATGCTCCAGGGGCGCAGGGTAAGATTGCCTGTTTTCTGGGCAGCGGGCAGGGTAGAAGATTGTGTGCTGAAATAGGCACCAAAGGGGCAACCCAGCCAGCATTTATCGCGGTACTGGCATTGCGTTCTGCCTTCGTGCGCGGCGGTGAGGTTAGCGCTTCTGCCCATGATAATGCGGCGGAAAGATTTTGGATCATAGTGCGCATTCATTCTTGCGGCCACGTCTTTTTCAACGCAGTTCATTTCCATGGCGGGCAGAAACTGACCGTTGGGCAACTGCGGCATATTATCATGTGCGCCGTTGATGCCGGCAAATTTTTCAACGTAATCGTACCAGGGAGCAATTTCATTGTATCGTACGGGCCAGTCGATGGCGATGCCTTCTTTGGCGTTGGCTTCAAAATCAAAATCGCTCCAGCGATAGCTTTGCCTTCCCCACATCAGTGAGCGGCCGCCCACGTGGTAGCCCCTGAACCAATCGAATCTTTTGATTTCTGTATAGGGACTGTCTTTATCACTGCACCAATAGTCCAGGTTGGTTTCATTGAGTGGGTAATCTCTTTTCAGTACAGGATAGTCTTTTTCCATTTGTACCGTACGACCGCCGCGGTGCGGAAAATCCCAGGGGTCTTTTGTTGCATTCACATAGTCTTTCACATGAACAATATCCCTTCCGCGTTCCAGCATCAGGGTCTTGAGTCCTTTTTCACATAGTTCTTTGGCTGCCCAGCCGCCGCTGATACCCGAGCCAATTACAATTGCGTCGTACGTGTTATCTGCCATATATATACTTAGATTTAAAGTACTGTTGATTGCAGGCCTTACGGGCCTGGTTGGTATAAGAGTAGTAGTAGTAGGAAGAAAGGTTTAATATTTGCCCGAAGGGCTTCGCTTATACATCACAGGTTTTCACGGCCTGTTTCAGTGCGGCTATTTTATCTTTTGTTTCTTTTCCGGTGGGTATAAATTCCTGCGCAACATAATCTTTAAAGCCGGTTTCTATGATGGCTTGCATAATGGCGGGGTAATTCAGTTCCTGCCGGTCGTTCAGTTCATGGCGGCCCGGTACGCCCGCGGTATGGTAATGGCCAATATATTGGTGATGATCGCGGATGGTTCTGATTACATCGCCCTCATCTATTTGCATATGATAGATATCATAGAGCAATTTAAAATTTTCTGAGCCGGTGCGTTTGCAGAGTTCGACGCCCCAGGCGGTTCTGTCGCACATATAATCTTTGTGGTCAATCTTGCTGTTGAGCAGTTCCATTTGTATGATAACGCCGTTCTTCTCTGCCAGGGGTAATATTTTTTGCAAACCTTCTGCGCAGTTCTTTAGCCCCGTTTCATCATCCATGCCATTGCGGTTACCGCTAAAGCAGATAAGGTTTTTGTAACCGGCTTTGGCCATCAAAGGAATAACTTCTGTATAATCTTTAATCAATTGTTCATGAAACTCTGGCCGGTTAAAACCATTTGTTAAACTAACCTTGCCGCCATGGTAGCACATGGAGCTGAAGATGCCGTATTGCTGCAGTATGGGCCAGTCTTTGGGTGGCACCAGGTCTATGGCGCTGAATCCAATCTTTTTTACCGCCTTACAAAGTTCTTCCAGCGGTACAAAGTTGTAACACCATTGGCAAACGGAGTGGTTAATATTTCCTTTAAATTTCACAGCTGTGGAGTTTTCGGAGGCTTCTGCAGCAAGGGCGGGCAGCATGGAAGAGGCGCCTATGGCAGCGGATCCTGCAAGCAAGCTTTTGAGTGCCGTGCGCCTGTTTTGTTTCAATGGCATACTAATCGGTTAGACTGTGCTGGTTAAAGAATGCGATTACGCTGTGGTAACAAGTACCTTCTTATTTTTCTGGGTTTTCATGTAAAAGAACAATCCGGTAAATGCCACAATCAGTACAATAGGTATCACCAGTGTTACATTAATAATATCCTGTCCTGCTTCTGCGGGTGGTTTACTTTGTTGCAACCTGTCATAGTAACCTCCCATAAATATCATGTACACAGATACTGCAAACATACCGGCCGCACCCATAAAGTTTAAGCCAACGGCGCCTGTTTCAGGTAAGTTCTCAGATACAAATCCAATCATGGTGGGCCAGAAATAACATACACCCATACCAAAGATGAGAGCGCCTGCAAAAAGCATATTGCCTGATGAATGCCCCAGTAAATATAAGCCAAGTGCGGCAAGAATGGAGGAGATGAGCAATACGCCCTGTGGCGCCAGACGATGCACTACCGGTCCGGCAAAAGCCCTACCCACTACCATTACACCGGTTTCAATAGTGAGCAGAAGAATGGCGTTATTGGTTACATTTTTTAACAATACATCAATCCACTGGCCGGTAAAAAGTTCAGTGATAGCAGTACCGAACATAAGAATGATCATTAAGATGAAAAGCGGTTTCAGCAATGCCTTATACATCTGTGAAGAAGAGATACCGCTTGCAACGCGCTCGGTAACGGGGAAGGTTAATTTGCTGAAAAGATAGCCATAGATAAGGGTGGGTATGATCATCAAGCCTACCTGTATCTGCCAGCCGATACCTGCTTTATCCAAGAAGTAAACTATTAGCGTGCCTATAACAATACCACCGGGAAACCAAAGGTGAAAATGGTTCAGCTTGGTGGTTTTGTTGTCTGAATGTATGGTTGCTACCAGTGGGTTACAAGCTGCTTCAACGGTACCGTTGGCAATACCAATGCATAAGGTAGATATAAAGAGTGTCCAGTAGCCGCTTGCAAAAATGGTGAGCAGGATGCCAATAAGGTGAAATACAAATGCTGCAATCAGCAGCTTCTTCATTCCTATCACGTCTACAACCATTCCTCCAATGATGATGGCCAGCGGAAAGCCCCAGAATGCAGTAGCAGCAATGGTGCCCAGCTGTTGTGCATCCAGGTTAAACTGTGTGCCCAGCCTGCCAAGTATACCAGCGCGGATGCCAAAAGAAAGAGAAGTAACCAGCAATGCCATACAGCTGGCGATAAACAGTTGTTTACGTTGAACGTTAGGTAGCATATCGTTTTTTGGTTAAGTGGAGAAAACCAAACGTGTTGCAGAAAAGATGTTATTTCACCAGTTGCCTATACCTGTTGGCGATTACTACCGGAAATAGCACATCATATCATTTCAAACACGCCCGGATAAAAATGCGGAGCTAAATGTAATTTTTATTTTTTAGAATTACCATCTTACAATTTATTTTTATCATACTTTTTTTGGAAAGACTTTCTTACTTTTCCTGTCCTATTCTAAAATGGAAAGATTGCACTAACCATATTCCAAAATTTTAATTGAGCACACAATGAACCGAAAGTTACGCATGGGAATGATTGGTGGTGGAAAGGACGCATTTATCGGCGCCATCCACCGCATCGCCGCCAATATGGACGGCTTAATAGAACTGGCCTGCGGCGCACTAAGCATTAACCCGGAAGTGGCCAAAGACTCCGGCCGCTCATTGTTTCTGCCCCCTGAAAGAACCTATCTCACCTACGATGAGATGATAAAAAGCGAGGCTGCCCTGCCCGCAGACAAACGCATTGATTTTGTAACCATCGTAACACCCAACTTTGCGCATTTTGCACCGGCCATGATGGCGTTAGACAATGGCTTTCACGTTGTCATTGAAAAGCCCATTGCCTTTACTTCAGATGAAGCCAGGCAATTAAAAAAGAAGGTGGAAGAAACCGGCCTGCTACTATGCCTCACCCATACCTATTCTGGCTATCCCATGGTAAAACAGGCCCGCCAGATGGTGAAGGATAATGTATTTGGTAAAATAAGAAAGGTTTGGGTAGAATACCCCCAGGGCTGGCTCAGCAAAATGAGTGAGCGCGAAGGCAATGCGCAGGCCGCCTGGAGAACAGACCCAAAGAAAAGTGGTAAGAGCGGCGCCATGGGCGATATTGGTACCCACGCAGCCCACCTGGCAGAATATATCACCGGCGCCAAGATATCTCATCTTTGTGCAGACCTTAATATAATGGTGCCGGGTCGTGCGCTGGATGATGATGGCAATGTGCTGCTGAAGTTCGATAACGGTGCTGCAGGCGTGCTCATGGCCTCTCAGGTAGCTGCCGGCGAAGAAAATGCATTGAAGATTCGCGTATACGGAGAAAAAGGCGGTATTGAATGGGCCCAGCAGGAACCAAATACATTGCTGGTAAAATGGCTCGACCAACCCGCACAGATCCTGCGCGCAGGTGGCAACTATGGAGACCGCCTCAGTACTTATGCCACGCACAATGCCCGCACGCCCGGTGGACACCCGGAAGGTTATCTTGAAGCTTTCGGAAATATCTACCGCAACTTTGCGCTTACCCTCGGTGCACGCATAGATGGTACCACCCCTTCCAAAGAAATGCTCGATTTTCCGGGTGTGGAAGACGGCATCCGCGGTATGGCTTTTATAGATAACGTTGTAGCATCAGCGCAGAGTGATAAGAAATGGTGGGAGTATACGCTCTAAGCTGCCATTGCAAGAACTAACTATTATATTGCCTGCGGAAGGTATGCACCCACTCAGCAAACAACAAGGCCGCTGAATGTGCGCATGAGCAGTTGGGTGGTAAGCATTTTTTTTCAACCCGGCACTGCTAAGCTCTATTGGTTTGTACCACTATCAACTCATTCTAAATTCTTTTTAATGACTACTGTAAAAGGACCTGGTATTTTTCTCGCCCAGTTTATGGGCGATAAAGCACCCTTTAACTCTTTACAATCTATCTGTGAATGGGCAAAAAGTATCGGCTTCATTGGTGTGCAGTTGCCCACCTGGGACCCCCGCTGTATAGATCTTCAAAAAGCTGCAGAGAGTAAAACCTATGCAGATGAAATAAAAGGCATTGTAAACGGAGCTGGCCTTGAAATAACCGAACTGTCTACCCACCTGCAGGGGCAACTGGTGGCCGTACACCCCGCCTACAATGAATTGTTTGATGGGTTTGCACCTGAACAATACCGCAATAACCCTGCAGCGCGTACAGAATGGGCGGTTAATCAATTAAAATACGCCGCCAAAGCATCTAAAAACCTTGGCCTTAATGCGCATGCTACCTTCAGCGGCGCCTTGTTATGGCAAACAGTATATCCCTGGCCACAACGCCCGGCCGGACTGGTGGATACCGGCTTTAAAGAACTGGCCAAACGCTGGCTGCCCATTCTCAACAGCTTTGATGAAAATGGCGTTGACCTCTGTTATGAAATTCACCCAGGTGAAGATTTGCACGATGGTGTTTCTTATGAAATGTTTCTTGAAAAAGTAAACAATCACCCACGTGCCTGTCTTTTGTATGACCCCTCTCATTTTGTATTGCAATGCCTAAACTATCTTGAATACATTGATAATTACCATGAGCGCATCAGGATGTTTCATGTAAAAGATGCAGAATTTAACCCCACCGGTAAACAGGGCGTCTATGGCGGTTACCAGAACTGGATAGACCGAGCCGGAAGGTTTCGCTCATTGGGCGATGGACAGGTAGACTTCAAATCTATCTTTAGCAAAATGGCCGCTTACGACTACAAGGGCTGGGCAGTAATGGAGTGGGAATGCGCCATCAAACACCCCGAAGACGGGGCACGCGAGGGCTCAGTATTTATAAAGAACCATATCATACGCGTTACTGAAAAAGCCTTTGATGATTTTGCCGGCACCGGCAGCGATGAAAATTTTAATCGCAGCATTTTAGGATTGCAGTAGTTTTGTACTAACCTTGTCCTGCCAATGGTGTAAACCGGCCAGCTGAATATAAGCCCGCCTGGTCTGACAACCATTTTTATATCAACAGTTGGTTTTAATGGTAATGATTCGCTGATAATCTTCACCCCCACATAAAAATAATAGTTATGATTAAAAAATTCCTGGCGCTTTCACTGGTGGTAGCCGCCTGCTATGCATGTAATAACAATGAAACAAAGTCTGCAGCGGGTGCTGATAGCGCTGCCGGAAAGACTGCTGACGCCCCTGCTGCTGCAGCCGATCCATCTTCTAACCCCGATTACCAGAAAGGCCTGGCCCTGATCAGTGCATCTGACTGTCTTACCTGCCATAAAGTAGATGAAACTTCTACCGGACCTGCTTACCGTGATGTAGCCAATAAGTACACTGCCAACGAAGCTACCATTGATACCCTTGCCGGAAAAATCATTGCCGGCGGCTCCGGAAACTGGGGCTCAGTACCAATGACAGCACACCCCGCCCTTTCAAAAGAAGATGCCAAACAGATGGTGAAATATGTCTTGTTACTCAGAAACAAATAAACAACCCAACAAAAACATGAAGATCTACCTGCTTGCCGCATGCGTTACCCTACTGGCCGCCTGCAATAACAACTCAGAAACAAAAGCGCCCGCAACAGACAGCGCCCCGCCTGCTGCTAGTTCCGGCACAGCCACCAGCACTACAGACAGCAGCTTTAAACCGCTGTTTGATGGTACCACTACCAGCGGTTGGCATACCTACGGTAAACCTACCGCAGAAGCTAGATGGAAAGTAATGGATGGCGCGCTTTCTATAGACACCACCGTTAAAGAAGGTGGCGACCTGGTAACAGACAACAGCTTCGAAAACTTTGACCTTAAACTGGAGTGGAAGATTGCCAAGAACGGCAATAGCGGTATCATTTTCCTGGTACAGGAAGACACCGTTAAATACAAACACACGTATAACTCTGGCCCTGAAATGCAGGTATTGGATAATGACGGTCACCCAGACGGTAAAATCACTAAACACCGCGCGGGAGATTTATATGATCTGATTAAAAGCAGCAGCGAGCCCGTAAAACCGGTAGGTGAGTGGAACCAGGTTGAAATCATCGTAAACAAGGGCAAACTTGACCTTATGCTGAATGGTGTAACCACCGTTTCCACCACACTTTGGGACGATAACTGGAAGAAGCTGGTAGCCGGTAGCAAATTTAAAGACATGCCCAACTGGGGAAGCTTTACCAGTGGCAAAATTGCCTTGCAAGACCATGGCAACGCCGTGTGGTTCCGCAACATACAGATCAAAAAGCTGTAGCAATCGCTAACGTACACGCTTACACGCTATTCATTGAACGCTTGCTCACTAAAAAAAGATCTCATGCTTGCTCATATATTATTTAAGAAAATCTTTTTGTTGATGGCCCTTGCTACCGGGCTTTCGCTGCAAGGCAACAAACCGGTAGAACCTGCCAAAGCCAAAAAGATACTTGTATTTGCCAAAACAAATGGCTACCACCATGAAAGCATCGCCGCAGGCCTGCTGGCCATTCAGCAACTGGGCAGAGACCATCAGTTTGCAGTAGATACTACTACAGACTCATTGATGATTTCTGATGCCAACCTGAAACAATACAAAACCATTGTTTTTCTAAGTACCACCGGCAAGGTGCTGGGCGCCGACCAGGAAACAGCCCTGCAGAATTTTATGCACAAGGGGGGTGGTTTTGTGGGCATTCATGCTGCGGCAGATTGTGAGTACAACTGGCCCTGGTACAATAAGCTGGTGGGTGGATGGTTTAAATCTCACCCCAAGCAGCAACAGGCCAAACTGCAGGTGATAGATAAGAACCACCTGTCTACCAAGCACCTGCCAGACGTATGGGAGCGCTGGGATGAATGGTACAATTATAAAGACCTTAACCCGGATGTTACCGTGCTGATAAAAATTGATGAGTCTTCTTACACCGGTGGCGATAATAACGGCAACCACCCCATGGCCTGGTATCATAACTATGAAGGCGGAAGGGCCTTTTACACCGCCATGGGCCATACCAAGGAATCTTTCGCTGACCCGGTTTACCTGCAACACATACTGGGTGGCATTGAATATGCCATGGGCAAAAAATAATTGATCACTGGTTTGTATAAAGGGCGGTCAGCAGACCGCCCTTTTTTTGTTTGCGGTAGAGAGCCAGGACCTGCCTGCCGTTCGGCCGGCGCTCGTGTCAAAAAAAGTTGTACCTTTTTAATGCAATGTAGAACTATGCGGCGGCGTCAGCAACGATATGTGGTGATGTTCTTCTTCCTGCTCAGCCATTCACTGGCCGCTCAACGGGTATTGTATTCTTCTACCATTGACAGAAACGCACATCATTTTACCGTAGCAGGCAAAACCGGCAATTTTTATTGGGTACATAAAGAAAAACGGAAACGGCATATATCTCCGCGCGCGGAAGACTGGATGAAGGACGAACAGTATTTTGACATTTACGATACACGGCTGCAGCTGGTAAACTCGATTCCTGCAAGCGCTATCACCGCCTCTACCTTAAAAAAATATTTCATTGCCGGCCAGCAAACATTTGATGAAATTATCTTACAGGAAAACTTGCAGCAAACGGTTGCGAGATTGCGCAGGTATGCACCAGACGGACAACTACTGTTGGATACCGTTGTAGCGCAATTTCCATTTAAAGAACCAGGCTATAGTTTCCTGCTCTGCAGTTCAGCAGACAAACGCAGGCACCTGCTACTGGGCTTTGAGTCTGTGCCGGCCTCGGCGCCAAGACTACATGCTATGTTATTTGATGCCCAATGGAGAACACGTTCTTACCAGGTGTATGAACAGCCTTTTATTACGCAGCCCTTTATACAGGATGATTTTTTTGGCTTTCCATCTTCCGCTGATGCTGACCCCGTACAGCTGGCCAACAATGGCGAGTGGCTGATGGCGGCCCCATCGCGCAGCAGTAATAATTTTTTGCTCCTACATTTTGACGGCATTTCCAGCAATCTTTCTTACAAAGAAATCATTCTGCCGCCCATGTACCGTATGGAAGATGTGGCACTTTCTGTAAACAATGAAAAGGGCGAAGCCTTTGCGGGCGTTCTTAGTAATTATCGACAGTCTGCCCGTAAGAACGTACAGGTAACGCATTATTCCTTTGCCAGTCACCTGTTCGATTTTGATTCTTCTTACTACTTCAGCACCCTTGCAGGTAATCTGGCTTCCGGTAATAACCTGGTGCGGGAGCGTTTTACCGCCGTGCCAGACCTTGGCTTTGTTCTAATGAAAGAATATGGCCGAAGCACCAGCAGCTGGTACCGTAACATCAATACCCCCGTACCATGGGAAGCCCAGTGGTTGCCGGCAAGCAATACCAGCAACAGCAGCGCGCCGGGCCCGTTTACACCAAATGGCTACACCCGTTACTCAAACGCCACAGCAGTGGCCACTGATTATAGCAGGGGAGACCTGAGCTGCTTTTATTTTCCCGGGCGTGCCACAGACAGCTGCTGGACAGGTTTCATTAATAAGAAACAACTTACAGAACTGAATGCGCCCACACTTTCTTACCTGTTTGTACCATTGCAAGACAGGCTGATATTTTTGTACAACAGTGCAGACCGCGAGGGCGACCCATTTGGATGCACGCTTGAGCTTGATCCGCAGGGCAACCTGCTGAGTGATCGTGAACTGATCAGCTGGAAGGCAGACCAATCATTGCGCTGGCAGGCGGCCCGCCAGATTACATCCACTGAAGTAGCGGTGCCCTATGAAAGAAACCAGCAACGGGGTTTTGCCATCTTTCGCTTTTAACCCAAGCCCCCTTCTCACGGCAAATAGTTTCCTGATTTTTGTACGCCTGCAGCATTGCTTATATTTATGCCATTCTATCTGCACAAACTTATTACCTCATTTTAATTGCATATGAACAGAAGATCATTTGTAACCATTGGCGGCGCGGCGGCGCTCAGCACTGTAGTGCCAACTTCCATTTTGTCAGCGGCCAGTAATGTTGCGGGACCTTTTCGTTTTTGTCTTAATACCAGTACCATCATGGGACAAAAACCCGGCTTGCTCCGCAGTATCGAAATTGCTGCCAATGCTGGTTATGATGGTGTTGAGCTTTGGGTAAGAGATATAAAAGAATGGCTGGCCGGTGGCCAGCAGGTAAACAACTTAGCTAGCCTGTTACGTACAAAAAAATTGAGGGTTGAAAACGCGATCAGCTTTACAGAATGGCTGGTAGATGATGATAACAAAAGACAGCACGCATTGGCTACCCTGGAAGAAGAAATGATACTGATGGCCGCCCTGGGTTGTAAGAGAATAGCTGCGCCTCCTGCAGGACTAACCCCCGGAACACCCGTAGACATTCAAAAAGCAGGTGAGCGTTACCGTGAGATACTTGAACTGGGCAGAAAAACCGGTGTTATGCCCCTGCTGGAGTTTTGGGGCGCCTCCGGCACGGTCTTCAATTTTAGCCAGGCACTTGCTATTGCCGCTGCTGCCAACGATGCAGACGCGCGTATTCTGCCCGATGTATACCACCTCCACCGCGGGGGAAGTGGTTTCGATTGTTTAGGATTGGTAAACGGGCGGGTAATTGATATCATTCACATGAATGATTTTCCGGCAGATAAACCGGTGGCCGAGCAAACAGATGCAGACCGCGTGTACCCTGGCGATGGTGCTGCGCCGTTTAAAAAAATATTGTACTACCTGCAAAAAATGGGCGGCCCGAAAACATTGTCACTGGAGCTGTTTAATAAGACCTATTGGAACCAGGATGCCCAGGTAGTTGCCAGCACTGGTTTAAAAAAGATGAAGGCCCTGGTAAATGGCTTGCAAGTAAAATCGTGAATGAAATGCATGAAATAAAAAAAGGGCGACGCAGTTAAGCATCGCCCTTTTTCTTTTATACTCACAAAACATGATTAAGGATTTTTGCTCACTGGCTGTGCAGCAGCGGGCGCTTCACTCATATGTTTGTAGAAATTGTCCATATCATTTACCAGGATAACCTGAACACCTTTCTGTGCATTAGCAGATGGCGTACCTGTACCGGGCAACTGTGAAACCAGTTTCACTTTAGGAATACCAGTTTTCAATAAAGCATCTGCAACTGCGTTCTGACGTTTCCATGCAAGGGCACGGGCGGCAGTTCTGCTAGATCTTGCAGCTGTATATTTGTTGCTCTTTCCAGAAGAATAAGTTACTGATTTGCTTTCACCAGATGCAGCAGGTGCTTTTTTTGCATGGTGAACGGCTACACTGCGCTTTGCTGTTTTAGTAGAAGCACTGCTGTTGTTAGAATAATCAGCGTTACCAGATACGTTGCTATTTTTACGGTTGCTTCCGCTTGTATTGGCCATATCATTTCCTGTGCTGCCAGTACCTGAAGTAGTGGTAGTACCGGATGTACCTGTGGTACCAGAAGAAGTCATTTCAGTGGTGGTAGTTGTACCGCCATCGTTGGCCAGTTCAAGATCCGCAACACTTACATCAACTGTTTCTTTGCTTTTTACATAATCACCCAGGGTGCTTACCAGTTGTTTACCTTTTGCAGACAGTGCTGTACTGTTGCCTTTGAATAAACTCTTTTCACCCATGTTAATGTAGATCTTACCGTCAGTAAGCATGATGTCCTGGTCTGTAAGACCGGCGGGTGCAAGTGTTGTTTTCAATTCATCACTGATAGCTGTAGTAGATGATTGCTGTTTGCTTGCAAAATCTGTGTAATAAGCAACATTCTTTTGAAGGCTTGCACTGCTTGTGTTAGCAGTTTCCAAAGATTTTTGGAGATCGCTGTTCTTCTGCTGCCATGAAGAAACGTCGTTGTGTAGTGTGCTTACTTGTTGAGCGAGTGCTGCGCTGTCTGATTGCAACTTAGCAACAGCAGCCTGTGAAGCATGGTATTTCTTGGAAGATACGCAGCTGGTTAATAATACACCCGCAGAAAAAATCACACCCACGGTTCGCATAGTTGTTGTTTTCATTTTTTAAAAATTTTTAAGTCAATAGAAAAGAAGAATATATAATGTATAAAAAGTTTACGCTTATCATGTTCAATTTTGCGGCCAATGACTCCTTATTCAATGATTGTGCCATATTGTGCTTTTAGATTTTTGGCTGCTGAGGAAAAAATTGCCGTTCTCTAATGCTTCATGAGGAATTCCATCAGCAGCAATTTGCTTTTCGCCTTGTATTTCTTAGGGTTATGCACATTACGGGGAATCCTAAAAGCAGGCTGCTTCAGCGAAGCGCGCCGAAATCTTATCCACAAAAACCAGCACCGCCATTTGCGGCATTACTTTATGCTCTTCGGCAAGGGCTAACCGTATTTTTTGTTCTTCCTGTTAACCGTTCCCGTTAACATAAGCTTCACCGGTGTTAACGAAAAATGCCGGCACTGTACAGCGCCGGCATCTAGCAGGTAAGAATAAAAAACTGCTTGCTATAACGTCTATCTATGTACGATCATCCGTAGCATTACAATTCTCTCAACCATATATTGCGATAGCTGATGGGCTCACTTTTATCTCCGTGAGATTGTAATTTAATGGGTGCAGGACCATGCACCCTGTAAGCTGGTTGACCGATATAGGGTGTGTCTCCTAACAACGTGGTATTGTTTTGCACCAGTACTCCATTGTGAAAAACTGTTACCCTTGCCGGTGCGGTTAGAATACCATGGTCATTGAAACGCGGCGCCGTCCATACCACATCATAGTATTGCCACTCACCTGGTTTCTTACAGGCGTTGGCCAGTGGTACTGCCTGTTTATACATGCTGCCCGCCTGGCCGTTTACATACGTGGTATTCTTGTAGTTGTCAAGCACCTGCAATTCATAGCCACCGGCCCCCCAGGGCAATGCTGCAAGAAAAATACCGCTGTTGCCCCTGGCCTGGCCTGAGCCGGTGATGTTTTCGGGTATACGATATTCTATATGCAATTGAAAATCCGTGAACTTTCTTTTCGTTTGCAAATCACCGGCTGTTTTGTCTACGGTCATTGCATCGCCATTGATTATCCACTTCTTTGTAGCCGCACTGTCTTTTTGCAATACCCACTCGTCGAGGTTTTTTCCGTCAAATAATATAATAGCGTCTGAAGGCGGTATGGCAAAGCTGGCGCCGGGTGTTACCACTTTGGGTACAGGTGCATAGTATTCGGTTTCTTCCGGTTTTGTTTGTGCTAACATGCTGGCCGTGGCCATAATGCCCATTACAAATAAGAATACATTCTTTTTCATGAAGTGAATAAA
>DATJGC010000276.1:0-12811 GCA_035495345.1 Chitinophagaceae bacterium
AACACCGCCTGCTTATAAAAGTACAGCGGAACGGATACAAAATTGGTAATTATCCACCACACCCAGTTTTCTACTTTTTTACGGGCCATCTGCCACATGCCGGTGTAGGCGGCGGCCGAAGCAAAAGAGTCTGCCCATGGCACGGTGCTATTGGTATGGTGAGATAAAATATAGTACAGCAAGCCCCAACTGACGATGAAAAAAACAATGCTGATGATCCAGTCTTTGCGGTTGTTAAAAGTAATGGCAATGGTTTGCCCTTCTTTCTTTCGGCTCCACACATACCAGCCGTAGATACTCATCACCGTATAATAAAAATTCAGGCTCCCTTCTGCATACAGGTTCCACCACTTAAAACAAAACCAGGTATACAGTACGGTATTGATGATGCCGGTAGGATAAACCAGTATATTTTCCTTGCGGGAGAAAAGCACACTGGCAATGCCAAAAAAAACGGCTACATACTCCAGCCAGGTAGTATTCTTTATGCCCGTAATAAACTGTTGTAAAACATCCTGCAAGGCGTCTTTTTTTATAGTGTTCAAAGATAACCGTCCATGGCTTACCTGACGCAGTTAACCCTGCAGCGTGCTAATTAAATTTAATTAAAGCAATGCGCAACGATTAACAGCCGCTTACTGCGTTTAACACATTCATAATTTGAGGTACCTAAAAATGGCCGTAACTTCTAGCTTTGTAACCTAAAACCTATTGTATGAGCACAAAAGAAATTGCCGAACGCCTGACTGCCTTATGCCGCGAGGGTAAATATGAAACCGCGCAAAAAGAATTGTATAGCCAGGATGCCATTAGTATTGAACCCGAACATGCACCGGGTTTGCAAACCGTTAAAGGACTTGATGCCATTATTGAAAAGGGCAGACAGTTCATGGGTATGGTAGAAGCCGTACACAGTAGTACCGTGAGCGACCCCGTTATTGCGGGTGATGTTTTTGCGGTGGCTGCCGTGTTGGATCTCACCTTGAAAGGCATGGGCCGGGTACCCATGGCAGAAGTGTGCGTGTATGAAGTAAAAGACGGAAAGGTGGTAAAGGAACAGTTCTTCTACCAAACCAATTAATGAGCCAGGCAGCTGCTGTACCTGTATTGAAAAAGCCGAAGGCCAACAACTATCATTGTTGATCTCCGGCTTTTTCCACTCACTATTATACCTAACTAAATCGGTAAATATATTTGCTGGATAATGCTGGTAACGACCTTCTTATTCCGCTTCTGCCACTACTTCTTTTACTTCGGGTATCATTCGTTTCATCATACCTTCTATACCGGCCTTCAGGGTAATCATTGAGGAAGGGCAACCACTGCAACTGCCCTGCAGCATCAGGTTTACCACGCCATCATCATAACTTTTAAACTGAATGGCGCCGCCATCCATTTCAACAGCAGGCTTTACATAGTTCTCCAAAAGTTCTTTAATTCGTTTTACCACATCATCATCATCTGCGGCTACGGTATTGCTGCTTTCCTGTTTCATTTCAGCAATCTCATCCTCGTTCACAATGGTCTTGCCCTCTTCCAGGTATTCTTTCAAAAACTGGCGGATGGAGGGTATCACATCGCTCCACTCTGTTTCGGGCGTCTTGGTGAGGGTAACAAAATTGCTGGCAATAAACACTGCCTTTATAAAGGGAAAACCAAATAATTCCGTTGCCAGGGGCGAGGGTTTTGCATTCTCCATTTCCTGGAAGTCGATGCTTTTTCCGGGATAGAGTAATTTATTGGCCACAAACTTCATCGTCTCCGGGTTGGGTGTCATCTCTGTGTAGATGCTGATCACCGGGCTGCCTGTCTTTATCATAAATTGAAATTAATGTACAAAAATAACAATAAAAAGCTACTTGTGGTGAAATACAAAATCAATGCCGCGGGCTTTCTTTGACGGGGTGCGCACAGCTTTTAGAATAGCGGTAATTGAGGTAATGGGCTACAATAATGGCCACTACAGCCGGTACCAGCAGCCAGATATGGAGCGAATGCCAGACCTGTTTGGCCAGTAATAGCAGAATGCCGATGCTGAAAACGGTGAGCGGCAGCAAACGCTGGTGGTGTTTTCTAAAACCGTGGCTGAGGGCATACACGCCAACCGCAAAGGCCAGCAAAATCATGGAGTACTCAAAAAGGCTGTTTTGGATGATATCGAAGCCAAAAACGGGTAAACTGGTCAGCAGCAGCGGCAGCACTGCGCAATGGATGGCGCAGGCCAGCGATGTAGTAATGCCAAGAGCGTCCCAATTAAACCTGGTTGTCATGCGGCCACAAATATACGAAAATAAATGCAACTCTGTTGCAAGAATTTTGTTGATAGTGGGCGGCCAGGCTGCAAAGCTTGTAATTTGCCCAAACGGTCAGGCTAAACTGGACCATACTGCAGTAACTTTGCCGCGTAAACATTATGAAAAAGAAAACTATTATTTACCTCAGCTTCTTTGTGCTTCTTTTTGTGGGTTTTTATGTAGGGTTGAAGCTTACGATACCCGGGTTTGGCGATGTGCAGCTGCCGGTGCTGAGCTACGTAAAGCCGTTCTCTTTTACAGACCAGCACAACCAGACCATCAGCGAGAAAGACCTTGCCGGTAAGGTGTACGTGGCAGAATATTTCTTTACCACCTGCAAAGGCATCTGCCCCAAGATGAACAGCAATATGAAGAAGCTGTATGAAGATTTTAAGACCGAGAAGGACTTCTACATTCTTTCACACACGGTAGACCCCGAAACAGACAATGTAGAACGGATGAAAAGGTATGCAGACTCACTGGGCGCCGGCAATGGCAACTGGTATTTCTTAACCGGCCGGAAAGACAGCCTGTACAGTGCGGCCCGCATCAGCTACCTGCTGGATGATCCCAAAAACAACAACGATAAAATTGAAGACCAGTTTATCCATACCCAGTTTTTTGCACTGGTAGATAAGAACGGACGAGTAAGAAAGGTGTACGATGGCTTAAAGCAGGATGAATTACAGGAACTGGAGAAAGACATTCCAAAATTGCTCAACGAAAAGCCAGGTGGCAGTTTTGTAAACAATCTTTTTAATAGTCCAACCCAATAACTACCATGGCAGTGAATTACCATGTACAGGAATTACTAAAGCGGAACCAGCTAAGCGTTACGGAGAGCCGCTCAAAAATACTGTCCCTTTTCCTGCAACAGGAGGGCGCATTGGCGCATGCGGATATTGAGAAGAAAAGCGGTGTGGGGTTCGACAGGGTAACCATCTACCGCACACTGCAGACCTTTGTAGAAAAGGGCATCATACATACCATACCTACCGCAGACAATACCGTCTTATATGCTTTGTGCAAAGATGAATGCACTGAGGGGCATCATCATGATCAGCACGTGCATTTTATTTGCAGCCAGTGCAGCAGCACCCGCTGCCTTGACGATATCACCGTACCCGATGTAAAGCTGCCCGCCGGCTACAGGGCCACACAGGTAGAAGTGGTAGTAAACGGCATTTGCAGGGAATGTTTGGGAGAGGAAAATTGAAGGGCGTTTGCTGGAAATTCAATTCAAAAGTCAAAATTCAAAAGTAAAAAAGCGTTTGCCTGGTGATCAAGTCAAAAATCAAAATTCAAAAGTAAAAAAGCGTTTGCCTGGTTTGTTTCGTGCGGCGGCCGCGGTGACGCAGCGGAACAGCGATTTACTCACCAACCCTTCTTCACTTCTCTTACCCTTTTAGCCTCTAAGCCCTCTGTTAGCTCAGCTCGCTCTGTGCGAAAACATTGTCAAAGCAAAAGAACTAGGAACCAAGAACCCGGAACTAAGCACTCTCTCGAGTCACAGACTCGGAAGAACAAAGAAATACGAAGTCTGGAGACTTCGTATAGCGCCCTTCCTTTTGCTTAGAAGATATAACCGAAGTCTTAATCATGTTTTTGCAAGATCAAGCTGTTGCAAGACTTCGGTTATCTTGAGCCGCCTCGTTGCTTCACCGCCTCTTTGCGTCGCCCCGTGAAACAAACAAAGCAAAAGAACTAAAAACTAAAAACTAAAAACTGAAAACGGACTTCTAAGCAAAGGAACTGGGAACTAAGAACTCGGAACTAAGAACTAAGAACTAAGAACTCAAAACTCCTCCTCCCTTTCCAGCATCAGCACCGCACTCTGCGGCACAATAAAATACTTTTCATTCTGGTAGATGATCTCGGTGGCGCCGCTGACAAGAAAGATAGCAAGATCGCCCTCCTTTGCCTGCAGCGGAATATACTTTACCTTGTCTTCTTCCGTCTTCCAGGGCTCATCATCCACCGGCATGGGGATGGCATAACCCGGACCGGCTTTTACAATATAACCCTGCTGCACCTTCTCTTTTTCCTGCACTCCCGGCGGCAGGTACAGCCCGCTCTCTGTACGTTCATTGGCCTTGGCCGGGCGCACCAGCAACCTGTCTCCGATGATCACTAACTTCTTAAACTTATTATCCGGCGTAATGTGCAGGGACATGTGTTGTATTTATTTTTGAAATGTAAATTTAAAGTACCTTCACTATTAACAAAACATTACCGGCCTGGTTCTTGTGCCGGCAAATGATTTGATTCTATTTGTGTTACTAAACATTTAAACCATGGATGCAAAAGCAAAACTTTTATTGTGCGAAGATGATACCAATTTGGGAAGTGTGCTGAAGAATTACCTTGAATTGAATGATTACGACGTAACACTTGAAAGGGATGGCAGGCTGGGCCTCGCTGCCTTTCAGCGTGAAAAGTTTGACCTCTGCCTGCTGGATGTAATGATGCCGCATATGGATGGCTTCACCCTGGCAGAAGAAATACGTGATGTAGACCCTGATATACCACTGTTCTTTCTCAGCGCAAAAACAATGAAGGAAGATATTATCCAGGGTTATAAACTGGGTGCAGATGATTATATCACCAAACCGTTTGATAGTGAAGTACTATTACTAAAAATACGTGCCATCTTAAAACGCAATGAAGAACTGAACCGTGAACAGGAAAACAAAGAATATACGCTGAGCTCTTATCACTTCAACCCAAAACTGCGTGAGCTGAGTCATAACGGCAAAATGCAAACGCTTTCTCCCAAAGAAAATGAATTGCTGAAAATGCTTTGTGAACATATCAATGATCTGTTGCCCAGGGAACAGGCATTGAAGAAAATCTGGGGCAGCGATACATATTTTAACGGCCGTAGTATGGATGTTTATATCGCAAAGCTGCGCAAGTACCTTAAAGACGATAGCAATATTGAAATTGTGAATATCCACGGCAATGGATTCAGGCTGGTAGCACCGGTAGCATAAACTCACCTTCGTAGTCTATAAAATGAAAAGCGGCCAACTAGTATGTGCCGCTTTTTCATTGCAAAAATGTCTCTGTTAAAATTGTTTATCAGTTTAAAAATACTAAGATTATAAATTACCGCAATATTAAATCGACGGCAATTTTATAGAATAAGTGTTTATTTTACAATAGCTGATGATTTACTTAGAGCTTGCTTTATGCAGTTCGACAAGCATCCACAAAACGCACTTAGTTTTCCGCCATCATCATTAAGCTGCACGCAATCGGCAGCCCATGTTATTAACATCAACATGCTCCCCCCATCCACTGAGTTTATAAGAAAAACAACTGTAGACCGCTGTCAGTGGCAACCGAATAGAGCGTGCTTTTAGGAAGCGCTACAAAAACAAAACGGCGGTAACCTGTACCGCCGTTTAAGAAGTTGCGCAGTTATTTGTCTATTCAGAAAAAAGCAGGTTGGAGCCTTCACGCCCAAATGATTGCTTGCCCAAATGCTCATATGCTTTGTGCGTTGCCTCACGCCCGCGGGGTGTTCTCTTTATAAAGCCCTCCTGTATTAAAAACGGTTCATAAACCTCTTCCAGGGTGCCGGGTTCTTCTCCCACGGCAGTGGCAATAGTAGTAATGCCTACCGGTCCGCCCTTGAACTTATCAATAATGGCCAGCAGTATCCGGTTGTCCATATCATCAAGCCCATACTCGTCTACGTTCAGCGCCTTTAGCGCATGCTTTGTAATGCCAATATCAATGCTGCCATCATTCAGCACCTGCGCAAAATCACGCACGCGCCGCAGCAACCCGTTGGCAATACGTGGGGTACCCCGGCTTCTGCCCGCAATCTCTGCCGCAGCATCACTGGTAATGGATGTCTTTAAAATGCCGGCAGAGCGCTGCACAATCTTGTGCAGTGTTTCGGCATTATAATATTCCAGCCTTGATTTTATCGCAAACCTTGAGAGCAAGGGCGCCGTCAGCAGCCCGCTGCGGGTGGTGGCACCAATTAACGTAAAAGGGTTCAGGTTTAGCTGTATGCTACGGGCATTGGGCCCCGTGTCTATCATAATGTCTATGCGGTAATCTTCCATGGCGGCATAGAGGTATTCTTCCACCACGGTGCTCAGGCGGTGAATCTCATCTATAAACAATACATCATTGGGTTCAAGGTTGGTGAGCAGTCCTGCCAGGTCGCCGGGTTTCTCAATAACGGGTCCGGATGTCTCCTTTATATTTACCCCCAGCTCATTGGCCACAATACGTGAAAGGGTGGTCTTGCCAAGGCCGGGCGGACCGTGAAACAACACGTGATCCAATGCCTCGCCGCGCATTTTTGTGGCCTTGATAAATACCAGCAGGTTTTCTATCAGCTGGGGCTGACCGGAAAAATCTGCGATGGCTGCCGGGCGAATATTATTTTCAAACTCCCTGTCAGCCGCAGACAAAGACGCGCTTTCCGAGTGCAGGTGTGGATTTGCCATGCTGTAAAAATAACGAAGAATGGCGGAGCCGATAAAAAATGTTGGATAATATTTGTATATACAATTGAAACCCCCTTATCTTTGCACAGAAGCAAGTAAGGAAGGTAAGCGTATGATGAAAACATCTGATAGCAGGTATGGGCGGTGCATGTATTTCTCCAGCAATGCGCTGGCAAGAAAAACAGAGAAGCTGGCACTGTCTGTATGGAAGAAAGTAGACCTCTCTCCCAGTCATGCCTACCTGCTCATGATAGTATTGGCAGAACCCGGTGTACAACCCGGCGCACTGAGTGAAGAATTGCACCTGAGCCCCAGCACCATTACAAGACTCATTGAAAGGCTGGAAGAAAAGAAACTTGTGATAAGGGCTACTGAAGGTAAAATGACCAATGTTTACCCCACTGCCAAGAGCAAGGACATGAAACAACAACTGCAGGATTGTGCGGAGGAATTTCAAAAAAATTGCATCCTGCTCCTTGGTAAGGAAGAGACCGGCAGGTTTGTCAATAGTATGAACAAGATGGCCGATAAATTACCTGATTAAATTTTTTTATTACAATATTTGTATATACAATATTATTCAGCGCTTTTAAAAAAACAAAACATATGAAATACATCATCACCGGCTCTTTGGGCCACATCAGCAAACCAATTGTGGTAGCACTGGTAAAAGCAGGCCACAACGTTACCGTTATTACATCTTCAGAAGACCGCGCAAATGAAATTACTTCGCTGGGCGCTAGGCCTGCTGTAGGATCCATTGAAGACAAGGCCTTTTTGCAAAAAACTTTTGCAGGGGCAGATGCGGCCTATACCATGGTACCACCAGCCATTCATGTACAGCAGTGGAAAAATTATATTGGCCAGATTGGTAAGAACTATGCAGACGCTATTGCCGCCAACGGCATTAAGCATGTGGTAAACCTTAGCAGTATTGGTGCCCATATGCCTGATGGTGCAGGACCGGTGAGCGGACTGTACCAGGCAGAAGCGGCCCTGAATGCAGTAAAAGGCCTGAACGTTAAACATCTCAGGCCCGCCTACTTCTATCTAAACCTGCTCAATAATATTAACCTGATTAAAAACGCAGGCATCATTGGCAGCAACTTCGCCTTTACTGAAAAGAAGTTTGCGCTTGTTGATACCAATGATATTGCCGCGGTGGCCATAGACGCGTTGCTAAAGCTAAACTTTACCGGCCATTCTATTGAATACATTGTAAGCGATGAAGTAAGTACCAATGATATTGCTTCCAGCATTGGCAAGGCCATTGGCAAACCAGATTTACAATGGGTGCAGTTTACAGATGAGCAGGCTTTGCAGGGTGGTATACAGGCCGGTCTGCCGCAGGAAATTTCCAGCAATTACGCAGAAATGGGCCACGCCTTGCATTCAGGAGAGATGATGGCAGATTATTGGAACAATCGTCCACCGGTGGCAGGAAAAGTAAAGCTCACTGACTTTGCGCAGACTTTTGCCAAGGCCTACAACGGCGCAACAAAATAAATGGATGCTTTTGCAACAGCAGTATCAACCAATGCCGGGCAGCGCCTGGTGTTGGTTGATATTATTACGCCAAATGCTGTGTTAAAGGCGCTTCAAATTCTTTCTCGCTTTTGGCAATCACCACGGTAGCCACCCCATTACCAATAAGGTTGGTAATGGCCCGGGCTTCGCTCATAAACTTATCTACCCCCAGCAAAAAGGCCAATCCTTCTACGGGTATCTTGTGAATGGCGGTCAGGGTAGATGCAAGTACAATGAAGCCGCTGCCGGTAACACCCGCAGCACCTTTAGAAGTGAGCATGAGTATGCCGATAATGCTGAAGATTTCCTGCCAGGTTAAATGTACATTGTACAGCTGCGCTAGGAAAATAACAGACATAGAAAGATAGATAGATGTTCCATCCAGGTTAAAAGAATAGCCGGTGGGCACTACCAGTCCTACCACAGATTTACTGCAACCCATTCTCTCCAATTTGCTGATGATGGATGGCAGGGCGGCTTCAGAAGAAGAAGTGCCCAGTACAATCAGTAATTCTTCCTTAATGTATTTCAGGAACTGCCAGATACTCTCTTTGTAATAGCGCATAATACTGCCCAGCACCAGAAAGACAAAGATCAACATCGTTGCGTATACGGTTACCATCAGCTTTCCCAGGGGTACCAGGGTATGCAGGCCAAACTTGCCGATGGTAAAAGCCATGCCGCCAAATGCACCCAGGGGTGCCAGGTACATTACGTATTTAAGCCCGGTAAAAACCCATTTTGATACCACTGACAATGTTGCTATCACCTTCGTTTTGTAACGGCCATTGTACAGCGAAAGTGCAATACCCGCCAGTATGGCCACTATCAACACCTGCAGCGTAAAGTTGGAGGCTATGAATGATTGCCAGTTAATACCCTTGCCAGACCTTGCGGTATACTGCGAAGGATCCTGTATCTGCAAACCTGCTTTATTGATACTGCCCGGCCTTAACAGGTTGGCTACAATGATCCCGATCACCAGTGCAAGGGTGGTTACAATTTCAAAATAGATCAGCGCTTTAATGCCAATCCGCCCCGCTTTTTTCAGGCTACCCATGCCGCAAATGCCCAGCACAATGGTGAGAAAAATGATGGGACCGATAAATTTGCCAATCACCCAGATAAAACCATCGCCCAATACTTTCATTTTGATGGCAGTGGCCGGATAATAATTACCCAGCAGTATGCCGGCAATAATGGCCAGCAATACCCAGAAGGTAAGATTCGTAAATAAGACCTGTACAAACGGCCTTCGCACAGCTATTGATGGCAATGGCTGCTCAGCTCCTGAAAGATTTCTTTCCACTGACATAGGGATTTCCTTTTATAAAAAAACGATAGGGCAGCAACGCATCTTCAGCAGCATAATCAACACCAATCCTCGGCGTGGTTACAATATCGGCTGCACGTATCTTATAACCATCGTCTGCAATATAGATGTTGCCTTCCAAGAGCGACTGACTGGTATGCCTAACCGAAATTCCGAGGGCACGTGAGACATTGCCGGGGCCGCGCCCAACAGCAACATCCAGCGCCGTTTTATGCATTCTTTCCAACATTACCGGTATACCCAATACGGGTTCAATAGCCCTTACCAGCACGGCATGCGGTGTATCAGACTGGTTAGTAACAACATTGAATAAATGGTGGATGCCATAACACAGGTATACATAGGCAGTACCGCCCCCTGCATACATAATTTCCGTGCGCCTGGTGCGCCGCCCGCCATATGCATGTGATGCTTTGTCAACAATACCGTTATACGCTTCCGTTTCAGCAATACGCCCGGCCGTCAGTTGATCATCAAACTCCGTTACCAATAGCTTACCCAATAATTCTTTTGCAATGGTTACAACATCTCTTCGGGTGTAAAACGATGCGGGTAGCTTTTTCATAATAAAATCTCCTCATCTGCCCTCAAAGTAATACATTTATAGCTCAATAATCCAACCTGTGCTAAAGGAAATTGTAACCGCTATACAATCATATTACAGGGCGCACCAATTCATCAGCAAGCATCGCTTGTGGAAATGGATAATACTGCCCGGTGTATTGTATATGCTTCTTTTTGCTACGGGAATGTATTTCTTCTGGACCTCCTCCGGTCATGCCGTTACCTGGCTTAGTGAAATGATTGGGGTAGAACGCTGGTTACAAAGACAGCGCAGCGGGCTGCTTAGTTTTGTGTTTATGATGAGCCGCATCATGGTGCAGCTATTGCTGTTGTTTTTCTACTTCTCGCTTTTTAAATACCTCTGGCTGATCATTGGCTCACCCGTTTTTGCCTACCTGAGTGAGAAAACGGAATCATTGCTGGCGGGCACCGATTATCCTTTTAACCTTTCACAGCTGTTAAAAGATATGTTCAGGGGCATTAAGCTGGCCCTGCGTAATGCCCTGTGGCAGACGGTATACACCGTTTCTATCTTATTGCTTTCGTTTATACCTATTGCAGGCTGGATTGCGCCCGTGCTATCACTGTTTATTGAATGTTATTACTACGGATTCTCTATGCTAGATTACAGTTGTGAGCGGCATAAATTAACCCCGGCGCAAAGTGTAACGTTTATCAGCAACCGTAAGGGGCTGGCCATTGGCAATGGCCTTATTTTTTACCTCATGCATTTTATACCCCTGATTGGCTGGGTGCTGGCCCCTGCATACGCTGTGGTAGCGGCTACCATCAGTCTTTATTACCAGGAAAAAACAGTGTAAGCTTACCTGAACGCTACCGCAGTTTTTTAAACAGCAACACCGCACAACCCTTTCTTACACTACTACGTTCACCATTTTATTGGGCACATAGATGATTCTTTTGGGCGACTTGCCCTCCAGCCATTTTTGCACGGTTTCATCTGCCAGCACAATGGCTTCTACCTCCTGCTGCGTAATGCTGAGCGCAATACTGATATTGGTGCGCACACGGCCATTGATAGAAACTGGGTATTCCTTAGAAGACTCCGTTACATATTTTGCATCAAAAACAGGATAGCTGGCATCCAGCACGCTGCCTTCATTGCCCAGTTGCTGCCATAGCTCTTCAGCAATATGCGGGGCATAGGGTGTCAGTAATACCAGCAATTGTTCCAGCACCTGCTTCTTATGGCATTTAGCGTCTGTTAATTCATTTACACAAATCATAAAAGAACTAACGGCGGTGTTGAACGAAAACCTTTCCGTATCATCTTCTATCTTCCTGATGGTGCGGTGCAGTATTTTCCATTCTTCTGCGGTAGGGGCGTCATTGTTCCAGACCTTGCCTTTTACCTCATCAAAGAATAAGCGCCAGCATTTTTTTAAGAAGCGATGCACGCCTTCAATGCCCTTGGTATCCCATGGCTTACTTGCTTCTACCGGCCCCAGGAACATTTCATACATACGGTACGTGTCTGCGCCAAATTTCTCCACCAGGTCGTTCGGGTTAACGGTGTTGAATTTAGATTTTGACATCT
Source organism: Chitinophagaceae bacterium (assembly GCA_035495345.1). GTDB lineage: Bacteria > Bacteroidota > Bacteroidia > Chitinophagales > Chitinophagaceae > JACMLD01. The sequence continues at coordinate 11,746 of DATJGC010000276.1, forward strand.
TCTCCGTTTCTACCCCGCAGATGTATTTCCCTTCTTCAAGCACCAACGCGGCGGCGGCATATTCTCCATTCCGCCATTGCTTAAACGCTGTAATATCTAACTCTACCCCGTCTACAAAATTTACGTCTACATGCACCTGCACCGGTGAGTATGACGGTACCAGGTCTATTTGTTTTTCTGCCAGCAACCTGGCTACTTCCTGTTGTAAATAGTTTATGACTACAGGATCACCGCCCAGCAAACCATCCCTGTATTTTTTGGAAATAAGAATCAGGGGCATGCCGGCCATGTCTGCTCCCGGGTTATCAGCCGGTGCAGCAAACTGCAAGCGGTATACAAATCTTGAGCTGCCGGTAATCATACCCTGGTTTACCAGTCGTTTATAGGGCTCATCAAACCCAATATGGCCAAGATCATACAGCACTTTTGTCCACATACGGCTATACAGCAGATGACCCACGGCATGTTCTGTACCACCCACGTACACGTCTACCTGGCGCCAGTAATCGCTTGCGGCCCTGTCGCAAAAAGCATTATCATTATGTGGGTCCATGTAGCGCAGAAAATACCAGCTGCTGCCTGCATAGCCGGGCATGGTGCTGGTTTCGCGTTTGCCGTTGGGTGTGTTCACCCAGTCTTGCAGGTTGGCCAGGGGGCCTTCGCCCATGGGGCCGGGCCCGTACGTATCTACATGCGGTAAGGTAAGTGGCAAGCTAGCTTCATCTAACGGGTATGCCTGCCCGTTTTTCCATTCTATGGGGAAGGGTTCGCCCCAGTAGCGTTGCCGGCTAAAGCCAGCATCTCGCATTTTATAGTTTACCTGGCGTTTACCAATGCCCATTTCTACCAGCCGGGTAATAACAATGTCAATGGCATTGCGCATGCTGGTGCCATTTAAAAAACCTGAATTGCTGAGCACCGCGTCCTTGGTGGGGTTGGCAGCGCTGCCATCAAAAGCATCGCCAATGATATTGGTAATGGGGATATTAAAATGTGTGGCAAAATCAAAATCACGTTGGTCTCCGCAGGGCACGGCCATGATGGCGCCGGTGCCGTAACCAGCCAG
>DATJGC010000277.1:0-5195 GCA_035495345.1 Chitinophagaceae bacterium
TTCTGGAGGAATCCAGGTAAGTAGCCATCAGCCAGGCAGCAAGGCCTGGGTGTTTATTGTCGGCTGCCCGGAGACTTGCCTATTTCACGCAAGTAAAAAATCATTAGAAACAACATCCATGAGCACCAGCAATGCAAGGCATGGGTGAGCCATTTTAAAGGGAAGTGCAGTAACCGCTCGCCCGCCACAGACTGCTTGCAACCTATTAACGCAGACCTGCATCATTGTAGCAATCCACGACAATACCGGCCGGCAAGCTTCCACCACTATTTCTTGCCTGTTCTGCTATACAAAACGGGGCCGCTGCCAGCGACCCCGGAAAACAACTAAACAAACGAACTTCCGTATTAAAAAAGTAAGCCCTGCGCTGGCGCATTGATGAGCATATTGGCAAAATCATAGCGTTCTACAATTTGCCAGGGTTGCCCCTTCTCACGCCGTTTCAGCAAGAGCATGGCATCTGCTATAAAACTTCCCTTAAAATGCTTTCTGCTGTACTCCAGCCAGGCCTTTTCATACTGCCAGGGCTTTAGGCGAATGCCGATATTGATATTTGGTTCTTTAAAAAAGTGAGGCTTGTTTTCTGCATTTAATCTCATCAGCGGGCCTGCCTGCTCACGGATATCCCTGATTAGATCCTGCACGCCGGAGCGCGATACCATCTGGAGAAAAATGCTATGAGAAGGATAACTGCCAAAACCGTTCAGCTCAATTTTAAAAGGCTGGTAACCGAGGCCCACCGTCTTTAATTTATTCCGAAGCCTGGCCTCATACATTTCATACTGCATAAACTGCGCGAGGCCAATATTGGGCCTTCCGGGAATCTTTGTCTCAATACCAAACTGCCGGTCAAACTCGGCCCTTAAATTCTTTATGCGTTCTTCCAGCGCCTCGTTTGGCTGAACAATCAGTAAATATTCATTGGTGCGGTAGCCGGGGATGGTAATGCCTTGCAGTTCCATAATGCCTATTTATTTAGTATGAATTTACTAAATAAATTAGTATGGCCCAAATTTATTTGCCGGTTTAACAAGTCCTTAATGGTTCAGCAATTGCAGCATGGCGGCCGCGTATCGCTTACCCAGTTCATTAGCGGCCTCGGCACTGAAATGTAGTTTATCTCCTTTGTCTGTAAGGCCTTCTGCAGAAACAGTGGCGGTTCCGTCTACCAGTTTTGGGAACAGGGCCAGCTGTTGGTTAATGGCATCATGCGGGCCATAAAAGTATCCCAGTTCTCCGGCCACAAAGGGCAGGCGCGGGTTCTGCACCAGTGTGCGTGTGCGCTTAACCAGTTCCGTTAGTTGCAAAAGATATTGCGTTGCCTGCGCCGGCTTGCTGTTCGCCTCGCCCTGGTGCCATAGCACGCCTTTGATGACACCATATTGCATAGCATACGTTATACGGGCAACGGCATCATCCCATGGGTGCGTACGGGTGGCACTATCATAGGCACCGGGTTGCCAGTGTTCAATGGGGGTACCGCCCACCGCGCAGGGTACCAGCCCAATGCGGTGCCCACCGGCCGCCGGCTGCATGGCAAGGCCGAATGCAAGGCCTGGTCCCACCCCTGCAATGGCAGGTTTATCAAAATGCAGGGGATGATGTGCGGTTACCCATTGCCGTTGTTGGTTAAGTACCAGTACCTGTTCGTTCCCCATCATCCGCAGGCTGTCTGTGAGCGCTCCGCGACCGGCCATATTAGACTGGCCCATCAGGATGTAGATATCAAAACCAGGGTCTGGGCTAACCGGCTGCGCGGTGGCGCAGGTAGCCATCAATAAGAACAGGGCAATCAAGCGGCAGGCCTTCATATCGTTTATTTTTCAATAAATGTACTGGTTATCTGTTCAGCGCCATATTTTACTGCAAGATGGTTTTTACACTGCGCTTACACAGCCCGCCCTGGTTATCAGAATACTGTAAAAACCGGGTAGAAGGGGATAGGTCGGTTTCCCCACCTTTACAACGCAGGCACCACAATAACTGGCCTCTCATTTGATACATACCAGTAAATAGTTTGTTATGAATAAATACCTTGTTGCAATATTGGCCGGCGTAGTAGTGGGCATTTTAATAGCGCCTGAAAAGGGCGCCGCCAGTCGTGCCCGTTTGTCTGAAAAGCTGGACGACCTGGCGCATACCATGCTGGGCAAAAAGAAAACCAATATGTACCAGAATGCGCTGGACACCATTGGTGAACATATTGGAGTTGACGAAAAAGCCTAATCGCTTAAAAAACTTTCTGTATGCCGGCCAAACAGCCGGCATTTTTTTTCAGCGCATTTGTGTGTAGTAATAATCTTTGCTAGTCGGCCGCCGTGTCTCCCTTTAGCTTCTTGCGCATGGTCAGCTTCACCTTTATTTTTCCATCATCATCATTTACCGCGCGCAGCCAGATACTGGCACCTGTTTTTGCTTTTACGCCTTTGTTTACCGGTCCTTCTTCTTTTTCAAAGCTATTGTCGTTCAGATTACTGAACGGCACCTGTATCAGCAAATCAGTATTCTTTTTGGCCAGCCCGTAATTGCCTTCCAAAAATAACCGGAAAGCGCTGCTTTGTATTTCCATTCTGCTTACGCCAATCTGTTGCCCGTTGATAGAGAGTTTATCTTTCAATTCTGCAAAACGAACATGTTTGAGATCACGGTTTTTAAAGACAAACGACTTCAGCTTATTCAGCGGTTCATAGTTTTCAAGTGATGCTTCCTGCAATGAAAAATGCACTTCTCCCTTTAAACTGGCGGGTATAATATGGCCCTGGTTGTTAATGCCCGCCTGCAGCGTAGATTTTGTAGAGAACCTGCCGCTAAGCTCTTCATGCGTGAGGGCTTCCTGCCCAAAATTATCAAAGGCAAACAGCAGCTTACTGACATCTGTGTTGTTTACTTCTATGTTGAAGGAGGCGGTATGACTATTACTGCCCGTGTGCAGCACCTTTCCATTGCAGGCAATGCTGCCGCCTGCAATATTCATGGCAATTTTCTGTAGCTCCCAAGACTGTGGTTCAAAGGCCACCACGGCCTCCAGCTTGCTGGCTTTCAGGTTACCGCGTTTAAAACCTGCTGCCTTTACGTGCACGGCTATATTACTGTTATCCAGCATTGCATCTATACCGCGTGCGGTAGCCCCAAAACTACCACCTGCTTTTTTTGCATTGCTGCGTTGTTTGCGCTGCGCAAACAGGCTGGTAAAATCATCCAGGTTAATAAAGGACGAGCTTACAAAACAATCCATTACTGAAAAAGCCGCCGCGTCATTGCCCGCGCCTGCACTGCGTATGCTGGAGCTGTACAGGGCTACATCAAATTTATTATCGCCGTAACGGCAGGTGAAGTCTTCCATGCGGATGCTATCGCGGAAAAGATAGAGTGAGCCATTGCATTGTGTAAAGTTGAAACCACGCGGGCTGTATTCCACTTCACCGTCCCTTAATTTTATGCTGCCGCGTACACTTTGCAAAATAGATTTGTCCTGCACCAACGGACCGTCATAATAGGCATCCACATTGGCCCTGCCTTTTTTAAAGGCAATGCTTTCCATGCCCAGTTTGTTATCGAGATCTTCCAGGCGGCAATCGCTTTTGATGTGCATGCGCACCCTTGCACTGTCCAGGTTGCTGATACTGCAACTGTCTGCGGTAAAGGGAATGCCATCCCAATCTGCTGAGAGTTTGTAAAAACTGATGGCTGAGTTACTGTCTGTGTTGCCGAGCGCAGGAACCACATGATTATTAAAATTGCCAATGAAGTTGCAATGACTAAAGGTGCCGGCTTCGGTAACAATGGTATTGTTGCGCGTTTCCCAGGCAATGCTCACTGCGGGCTCGTGTGCCGGAAGCAATGAACCTTCAATAACACCGCTGGCATTGAGCTTTTCTTTAAGGTCTACAATGGAAAGCTTTTTGCGGATGCGGGCATTCACCACTGATTTGGCAAGATCATAAGCAAGATTCTCTGTGCGGAACGCCACTTTAAAATTAGGATCCGTTTTGCCAAAGGCAAAATGACCGTTCAGTACAAATGGTTGCCGGCTGATATTTACCTGCGCATCTTTAAACGAGAGTGTATTGGTCTGCTGGTTATACTGCAGCTGCCAGGTACCATTGATGGATTGTTTCTCTAAAAAAGCACCGCGTACAAGATTAAAGCCAAGACCTTTCTTCATCTCCACGCGTTCTGTCATTGCTATGTCTTGCAAGTTGCCGTTATTCTTAATACGCGCCAGCATGGAGGCAATGGTAAAAGAGATCTCCTTTTGCTTAACCTGGTGTTCCAGGATGATGGTAATATTTTTCAATCTTACCCGTGAAATTTCAAAATTATTTTCACCCGTGTTGGCCGGGCGATGGGAGCTGTCTTTTTTAAAGAAGCTATTTGAGTAGCCGGTACTATCTGTAAGAAGGTGCAATTGGCCATTTTCAAGAAACACATTTTCTACCGAGGTTTTACCGCGCATCAGTTGAAAAAGGCTAAAGGAAGAAGATACGGTTTGTAGTTGCAGTACGGGTTGCTTGTGGAGACTATCGGTTATTAAAATATCATTGAACCTGAAATCGATAGATGGGAAGCTCGTCCACGGACTTACCTTCATTGACCGAATGCTAACGTTGCCGCGCACGCGCTGGCTTATCTGCTGGGTAATATATTGCAGTAAGCCTTTTTGTTTGTAATCTATGTAAATGCCTGCAATGAAGAGCGCCAGCAGGTAAAATGTGAAAAGTCCCGCAATGGTCCAGGCCGCAATTCTTACTCCCTTTCGTTTTAATAGCATATTGGTAAATTATCCATCTAAGTAGCCCGAATTATCTCTAAACTGACAAACCCTATACCGCCCTTGCGCTGCACGGTTTGCGGCCCATTGTGTAGAATTTCCACAGGCGGAACCGGGTTTTGCGCCCATAACGGGTATTTATTTTCCGGCGTACCAAATCTAAGAATTCTAAAGGCCGTGTCAATGGGGAGGATGGCGGTTTCGGCAGCAACCGTGGCCCCCTCGGGCTGAATAGGTTTTACCCTTGCAATAAGCGTTAACGGGCAATATTCCGGCATGCGGTATGAAGCGGGGAATGCGCATTCCTGTTTGTAAGTAAAATATTTTTTCTTTGCCAATACCGTTGTTCCGCGCATTCAGCAGTCGCAATTATCGCCTGTATTTTTCTGGCCAGTCCATTTCATTGGTGGGTACCTGGATGCAG